>JBJEJS010000255.1:0-2230 GCA_051878235.1 Candidatus Cryptobacteroides sp. | reverse complement strand
TGAGCAACTCCTACCGTCTCGGAGGCAACGAGGCTCCTCCTGCAGTGATGTCGGTCTTCTCGGGCTCGACTCTTGCCGGAATCTTCAAGGCCATCGAGAATATGCAGGACCTCCCGGAGGCCGAGGCTGGCTCCGAATCCATAAAGATTGTCAGTTCGATTCCTGAAATCTTCCCTGACAACACGGACCGCAACAGGACATCGCCTTTCGCGTTCACAGGAAACCGCTTCGAGTTCCGCGCTGTGGGCTCCTCAATCAATGTGGCATCCGCAATCTACATCCTCAACTCCGCCGTAGCCCAGAGCCTCAAGCGTTTCCGCGCCGAGGTCGATGACCTGATGGCGAAAGGCGAGGAGAAGTCCCAGGCTGTGATGAGCGTAATCCGCAAGTTCACCCTTGAGGCGCGCGACATTATGTTCGAGGGCAACGGCTACAGCAAGGAATGGGAGGAGGAATCCCAGAGAAGGGGGCTCCGCGCCGTGCGCAATGTCCCGGAGGCATACGAGGTCTATCACGAGAAGGAGACAGTCAGTCTTTTCACGGGTCTCGGCGTGCTCACCCCAGATGAGGTGGAAGCCCGTTTCGAGGTCCTCAACGAGACCTATGTCAAAAAACTCCAGATTGAGGCGAGGGTCATCGGCGACATCTGCCTGAACCACGTGATTCCTGCTGCCGTGAAGTACCAGAATCTCCTCATCGAGAATGTGAAGGGAGTCAAGGAAATTTTCGGTGACGAGTACAAGACCCTCTGCAGTTCGGAATTCGCCACCCTCAAGAAAATATCGTCATATATAAACAATATATCGAAGGATGTCGAGGATCTTGTCGAGGCACGCAAGAAAGCCAACAGAATCGAGAATATTGCCGAAAGGGCGAAAGTATATTCCAAGGAGGTCAAATCCTATATGGACAAGGTGCGCTACAGCGCGGATCATCTTGAGATGATTGTGGATGACGAGATGTGGCCGCTTCCGAAATATAGGGAGCTCCTGTTTATGTAAATTATTTATAGTGAACAGAAAAGGACTTTTCATAATTCTTATGCTGACGGTCTTGACAGCCTCTTGCGGGCGGGTCAGGACCGCCGGTGTTGATGTTTTGCCCATTGTCGGGAGAATGATCGCCGACACTTCCTGTGCGGGGCATTCCATTCTGGATGCCTATCAGAATGACAGGAACGGCACTGTGGCTGTCTTCGGCCCTTCGGAGAAGACATTGATGCTCACGGATTTCCTTGTGGGCTGTGACATCTTCGACAATGTGGACGGCAAGAGCTGCGCCGACTGGCTGCCTGATTTTGCGGGGGAGACCTTCGCCTCCTATATGGATGTGCTGAACGGCCTGTACCGCGAGTTCTTCATTTCGGGCAGGGAGAGGGAACTCAGGGAGTTTGTGGTCAGGGGAGCCGTTGCTGCGGCCTCCTCCCAAAGTTATCAGAACGTATTCAGCAGTTCCCCTTCACTTCCGAAGACTCCGTCAAAAATCTTCATCCTGTCATCCTCATTCGCCTCGCTTGCAGAGTTTGATGTGGACACCCTGTTCTCGGCGATGGGAAAGTCCCTGCCTGTCATCACTCCTGTCAATGCTCTCGTCGACAAGGCAATGAGCCTTCGCAGGGACGGATGTGCGGCAGGTCTCTGGGCCGACAGCGATGTGCTTGCCTCAGGTGTTTACGCAGATGCCTTCCACAAGGCTTCCGCCCGTTTGGGGCAGCCTGTGGCGGAGTATGTCGGCTTCAGTCCGGATGCAGGGGAGGATGCCCTGTCGGACATAGTCTCCTTCTTGGATATGTATGTGCTTTCCGGAGCGTCTTCTCCGTTGTCTGTCCTTCTTCTTGACCCGTTCAGGATGTCCTACAGGGCGCACGACTACAAGGATGCGGTCGCGAAGATAAGGTCCGATGAGAAATATGCCGCATACAGCAGGCTCCTGTCCGACGGCTTTGTCGTGGCGGATGCCATGACCGCGATAGCCGAGTCTTGTTACAGGCTTATGAGGGAAAAGGATATGTTCACCCACAGGATTGCATATCCCGAAAAGGTTGAATATACCCTTGTCGCTTCGGAAGATGAGGAAGTTCCGTTCAAATTTGTAGAATTGACTGCCGGTTATGTTCGTTGAGACCATCACAAAAGAGGAACTTGAGGAAATGGAGGTCGCAGCCTTCAGCGGGCGGATTCAGGTGATTGATTCCGAGGGGGAGGACTTTGACAATGCGGTCAGGTATCTA
>JBJEJS010000254.1:0-2231 GCA_051878235.1 Candidatus Cryptobacteroides sp. | reverse complement strand
ATCGAGCAGACGATGCTCAAGGTGGAGAAGAACAGGCAGGAGATAGAAACGCTCAAAATCTATTACGCCCAGAAAAGTTGCGAGCTCGCCGCATTCGACAGGATCGGGAAGGTCCAGGAGATGCTTGAGGGTATGGGGTCGGATGTGACCGTACCGTCAAAGCCTGCTGCGGTAATAGTGAAGAAATAAGGAAATGGAGGAGAAGAAGACAGGAATACAGACCGAGAACAAGTCCCTCAAGGAGGACAGGGTGGGCATAATTCTGATGCTCACCCATATTCTGTTTCTTGTCCTCGCCGTCCTTATACTCATCTGGATAGTCAAGATCCGTTTCACCTTCGAGCCGACATCCGAAATCAGGGACAATGTCATAAGGAAGCCC
Source organism: Candidatus Cryptobacteroides sp. (assembly GCA_051878235.1). GTDB lineage: Bacteria > Bacteroidota > Bacteroidia > Bacteroidales > UBA932 > Cryptobacteroides. The sequence goes on along the minus strand of JBJEJS010000254.1, from coordinate 1,849 downwards.
AGACAGGTGGTCCTTGAGCCGGAGCGCGGGTCAATCCTCGCACACGACGGCAGGCTGCTTGCGGTCTCCGTCCCGAATTATCAGGTCTCTATGGACTGCGCAGTCCGCAGGGACTGGTTCCGTGGCAAGAAGGATGCGGCAGAACTTGAGAAGGAGTGGCTTGGAAAAGCCAAGGAACTCTCTGTGGGGCTTGCAAGAATTTACGGGGACAGGACTGCCGACGAATATTATCGGGTAATCGCCGAAAGAAGGGCAAGCGCCAAACCTTTTCTGCGCATAGGGTCTCCTGTCGGGTATCAGACATTGCAGGAACTCAAGACCCTCCCGCTGTTCAACGAGCCGTCTTACAAGGGAGGCCTCATTGTGGAGAAGATTGACACGAGGCAGTATCCCTACGGCGACCTTGCCCGCAGGACAATCGGCTATGTGAGGAACAATTCCGAACTCAAGAACGCCAACATCGGAATCGAGGGGAAGTACAACTACCTGCTTCACGGGGAGAACGGTTACGAATGGCACAGACAGGCCGACAGAGGAGGGAAGGTCAAAGACCACTCCAAGGAGGACAAGGCTCCGGTCAACGGGTTTGACATCCGCACCACCCTTGATGTGGACATCCAGGAGACCGTCACGAGGGAACTCAAGGCAAGGATTCTTGAGAAGGACATCATCGAGGGAGGATGCGCCATCGTGATGGAGGTGGAGACAGGTGCAATCCGCGCGATGGTGAACCTCAAAAAGGACTCGAAAGGAGAGCCCTCCGAAATCTACAACTATGCAATCGGACGCAAGGGCGACCCCGGATCCGTGTTCAAACTGGTGACCCTGACGACACTCCTTGAAGACAGGAATGTGACCTTGAGGACGATGCTCGAGACACACGATGGCAAATGGGAATACAAGGGGGAGATTTTCCAGGACCAATACCTCAAGAAATGGCCTTCAAGCACGATTTCGGTCATAGACGCATTCAAGATTTCCTCCAACAACGCTTTCAGGGAACTTGCCTGCAAATATTATGGGGAGAATCCAAAGGCATTCACGGACAGATTGTATGAATACAAACTGACGGAAGCCTTTGATTTCGACATCGCGGGGATGGCAAAACCGGACATCGTCGAGCCGGGGAGCACGAAATGGAGCGGGACAGCATTGCCGCAAATCGCCATAGGATACACCAACACCATAACCCCTCTTCACATCGCGACCTTCTACAATGCAGTGGCGAACAAGGGGAAGATGATGAAACCGTACCTTGTCGAGGCGTATGAGAAGGATGGAAAGACTGTGAAAGGATTCGGTCCGGAGATACTCAACGGAGCCATCTGCAGTCCTGCCACGGCAGACAGTCTTGTCACGGCATTGAAGGCCGTCGTGCTGGAAGGGACGGGAAAAGAACTGAGAAAGGCCAGATGCCAGGTTGCAGGAAAGACCGGAACGGCAAGGATACCGTTCAACGAGAACGGAAAGACAATATACATCGACAATCACAAAAACCGCCAGCATCAGGCGACCTTTGTCGGATTCTTCCCTGCCGATGGCCCGAAATACACCGCCATACTCGTGATGTACTCCACTAAAGGACCGCACGACCTTTACGGCTCCTTCAGTGTTCCTGCCTACAGGAATATGGTGGATGAGATTTTTGCGCTTGACAGCGAATGGGGAGAGACAGTCTCAGGAAACGCAAGAGTGCCTGTGACTGAAAACAGGGAGATAACAATACAGGCGGAGCAGGTTGCAGGCGTAGTTCCGTCCGTAGTCGGCTACGGACTTTCCGATGCCTTCTACGCGCTCGAGAACACAGGCTACAAATGCAGTTTCAGCGGGACGGGCAAGGTCGCTTCCC
>JBJEJS010000253.1:0-11234 GCA_051878235.1 Candidatus Cryptobacteroides sp. | reverse complement strand
ACGAACTTCATCCTGAGGTTGGTCTCTCCAGGGATGTCCTTGTAGGTCGTGAAATAGTGGATGAGCCTTCTGATGATCTGCTTCGGAAGTTCATCGATGTCCGTGTAGCCGCCATAGACCGCATCGTTCTTGAGCACGGCGATGATCTTGTCATCCGCCTGGTTGTGGTCCAGGAGCCTTATGCCGCCAATCGGCCTTGCCCTGACGATGATGTCCCCGTGTGTCACATCCTTCTCCGTCAGGACGCAGACATCAAGCGGGTCGCCGTCTCCCTCAATGTCATATCTCGCAAGGGCTTTGTTGGTGAGTTCCGCCATCTTGTCCGAGCAGAATGTCCTCGGAAGGAAGCCGTACAGCGACGGCACGATGTTGGAAAATTTCTGGGGCCTGTCCAAGGAAAGGTAGCCTGACTCCTTGTCAACCTCATATTTCACTGTGTCCGTAGGCACTATCTCTATGAAAACCCGGACTTCCTCCGGTACATTGTCCCCAAGGCTTATGCCGTGCCAGGGATGTGCTTTGTGAGCGAGTTTGTAATCCATCACAAATGGTAATTTTGTTCAAACGGTGACAAAGATACTCAATCTTCACAAGTTTCGCAAGAATATGACATTGTTGTTTTTCTTGAATGTACCCTTTAGTTTTCAGGGTTATGGATATGTTGATGCCCGATCAGGTCGGGCATGACGGGGTATGCAGGTCGGGCATGGCGGGGTGGGTTAGACACGCGGAAAGACTGCCGCTGCAAAAGTCCGCAGGGAAATGATGTGAAAAACAAAAGGACGGATCCCCACCAGGGTCCGTCCTTTATGGACTTGTTGCAGAGTGTTACTTCTTGAAATAACGGTTGTAAAGACCCTGGAAGCCTGAGCCGTGACGGGCCTCGTCCTTGCACATCTCGTGGACGGTGTCGTGGATGGCGTCGAGGTTGGCGGCCTTTGCGAGTTTTGCGATGCGGAGTTTGTCTTCGCAGGCACCCTGCTCGGCAAGCATCCTCTTCTCCACATTGGTCTTGGTGTCCCAGACAACCTCACCGAGGAGTTCTGCAAACCTTGCGGCGTGGTCAGCCTCCTCGTATGCATATCTCTTGAATGCCTCTGCGATTTCAGGATAGCCCTCACGGTCTGCCTGGCGGCTCATAGCGATGTACATTCCGACTTCGCTGCACTCACCGCTGAAATGTTCACGCAATCCCTGAAGGATTTCCTCGCTCACTCCCTTTGCCACTCCGAGTTTGTGCTCGTCAGCCCAAGTGAGGCTGTCGCCTGATTCAACAATCTCGACGAATTTGTCGCTTTTCACGTGGCAGAGAGGGCACTCTGCAGGTGCGGCATCACCTTCATAGATATAACCGCACACCTGGCATCTGAATTTTTTCTTCATAATTTTCTATTTTTGAAATATTCAATTTTATTGTAAATACAAAGTTATGGCATTTATTTGATTTTGCAAAAATAAATTCTTCTTTTGGCCGCCTTTTCAGTATCTTTGTATGATTTGTGAAAATATGTCTATATGGAATCCCAGTTCCGCAAACTGCACAAACATCGCGATGACAGATAATTATGAACTTGTGAAACTTATGCAATGGAGCCTTTCCTGAAACAGGTCGCCGTGAAATACCTGACCGGTCCTGAAATATCCTCATATTGTTTCATATTTCCCAACAGAAGGTCTTCCGCCTTTTTCAGGAAATATCTCGCCGAATCCGCGTCCTTTCCTTTTGTCGCCCCCAAAATGGTGACAATCAATGAGCTGTTCTGCCGTGGGGCCGATGTGGAGCCGATGGACAGGGTTAACCAGTTGCTTGTCCTGTATGACTGCTACAAGGAACTCAATCCGAATCCGGAGCCGCTTGACGAGTTCTTCTTCTGGGGAGATGTCATCCTGTCCGACTTCAATGATGTGGACAAATGGCTTGCAGACCCGAAACAACTCTACGCCAATGTCTCCGACCTCAAGGAGATCCAGGACTCATATTCATATCTCACGGATAACCAGCGGGAGGCCATAGCGGAGTTCCTCAGTCATTTCAGCGGCAGGAACGGGAAACTTTCGGCGGACATTTTTGGGGAGAGCCCTGTCAAGGGACGCTTCTGGGAAATCTGGAGGATTCTCCATCCTCTTTATGTCAGTTTCCGTGAGGCTCTTTCCGCCAGGGGGGCCGCCTACGAGGGTATGATTTACAGGGCGCTGGCGGACAAGGTCTCGGAGGGCAGCGTGAAGGATGTGCTCGGCAGGATGTTCCCCCGCACGGAAAAATTCATATTCGTCGGTCTCAATGCTTTGAATGAGTGTGAGAAGGTCCTGTTGAGGAAGATGCGTGACGCGGGCATTGCCGAATTCTGCTGGGACTACAGCGGACCGATGATAACGGACTCCTGCAACCGTTCCTCGTTCTTTATGAGCCGCAATGTCGAGGAGTTCCCCCAGGCCGGACAATGGGACGGGGATGCTTTGGGAACACCCCGTTTCAGGGTCGTCAGCGTGCCGTCTTCGGTAGGTCAGGCGAAATGCCTTCCTGAGATATTCAAGGAGATAGCCTCCTCGCAGACGGGCGGGGACCTCTCCAAGGTCGGCAGGCTTGAGGATGACGGGGCCGACTGTGCCGTTGTCCTTCCAGATGAGGCCCTACTGATGCCCGTGCTGAACACAATCCCTCCTGAAATAGGGGACATCAATGTGACTATGGGCTATCCGATGTCCTCGGGCGCATTGTATTCCCTTGTGTCGGATCTAATCTCGCTCCAGATACACAGCGTCAGCAGGGGAGGCAGGACGATGTTCTACCACAGGCAGGTCTGGTCAGTCTTTTCCAACGGCATCTTCAGGAGGGCCGCCGCCAAGGAGGTTGAGGATGTCGTCGTGCAGGTGAAGAAGAACGCAAAATATTATGTCCCCGAGGATGACCTGCGAGGGTCGGCCCTTACGGAACTCCTGTTCAGGAGGGTTGTGGACGACCCTAAGTCGGATTCCCCCCTGCAGATACGCAATCTTGAGAAATATCTGCTGGAAATCATATCTTATGTCGCAACGGCGATGAAGGACGACGGGGGGATGGCCCTGGAACTGGAATTCGCGAAAGAATGTTACAGGAGTGTCAATATGCTTTTGAGGATAGACCTGCCTGTTCGCCCGCAGACCTACGCCGGTCTTCTGGACAGCCTTCTGGGCGGTGTGTCCGTGCCTTTCAGTGGTGAGCCGCTGAAAGGGCTCCAGATAATGGGGCCGCTTGAGACCAGGGCTCTTGACTTCCGCAATGTGGTCATCCTGTCCTCCAACGAAGGGATGTTCCCGAAAAGGAATGTCAGTTCGTCGTTCATCCCGCCTGAACTCCGCAAGGGCTTCGGCCTGCCGACTTACGAGTTCCAGGATGCCGTCTGGGCATATTACTTCTACCGTCTTGTGACCCGGGCCGAGAATGTGTGGATGCTTTACGACTCAAGGACGGAGGGGATGAAGCAGGGGGAGGAAAGCCGTTATATAAAACAGCTCCAGTACCATTTCAACATTCCTTTGGAGAGGTATGTCGCCACTTCGGCGGTGTCAGTCTCTTCCGTGCCTGCCGAGATTCCAAAGACAGAGGAGGATATGGAGGCGATAAGGAAAATTTGGTACTCCGCGACTGCCGTGCAGAACTATCTCGCCTGTCCGGCCAAGTTCTATTATTCTTCGGTGAAGATGCTCAAGACGCAGGAGGAGGTCGCGGGCTCGATTGACAACGCGATGTTCGGAAATGTCTATCACGACACGATGTACTGCCTTTACTGCGGGGAAGAGGCTATGGCGGCGAGGGAACCGGTTGACAAGAGGTTCTCGAAATATGTGCCGATGCGCAGGATAGCGAAGGACTATCTGCAGGGATGGCGCAGGCGGGAGAAGGAGATAAAGGAAAAGGTGGATTCGTTCATCTGCCTTGAACTCAATTCGTTTGAGGTGTCGGGGCGTGACCTTGTGGTCTCGGATGTGATTGTGAGATATGTGCTCAAGACCATTGACAGGGACATTGAGCAGATGGGACAGAGGGATTCATTCGAACTGTACGGGCTTGAACTCGAGTTGACGGGCGAGTTGGAGGGACACAGGTTCATCGGTTATATCGACCGTCTGGACGGCCTGTCCTCCTGTGGGGATGCGGTGAGGGTTGTGGACTACAAGACAGGTAAGGTGAGCGACAGGGAGAGCGGGGAAATCAACGGGCAGAACGCTGCCAAGACCGTCGATGCCCTTTTCAACGGTAATTCCCAGTCGCGTCCTAAGATACTCCTGCAGTTCTTCATCTACGACTTTCTTGTCCGCCAGAACCGTGACCTGACGGGTAAACGGCTCCAGAACTGCGTGTATTCTGTCTCGGATATGTTCAAGGACATCCCGCGCACGAATGATGTCTGTGATGTTTTCTGCGGGATGGTGGAGGAGAGACTTCTGGAACTTCTGGCGGAGATAGACTCTCCGGAGAAACCTTTCAGCAGGACTGATGACCTGAGGGTATGTGAATATTGTGATTTCAGGATGATTTGCGGGAGGTGACATCATGATGAAGATATTGAAGGCCTCGGCAGGTTCGGGAAAGACATACAACCTTGCGAGGACATACATAGAACTCCTGTTCAGGGGCATAGGTGAGGATCCCCGCGCCTATAGGCACATCCTTGCGGTGACATTCACCAACAAGGCGACCGACGAGATGAAAAGCAGGATCCTCAAGGAACTGCATATCCTTTCAACCGCCCCTGGGGAGTCAGGTTATTTTGATTATTTCGTGCCGTCGCTCTTTTCTTCCGAAAATGGGATACGCCAGGCTTCGAAGAGGATATTGAGCGACATCCTGCACGACTACGGCTCCTTTGCCGTCAGCACCATCGACAGGTTCTTCCAGCAGACCCTCAGGGCGTTCTCCCGTGAGATCGGGCAGTTCGCGTCCTATCAGGTGGAACTCGACAGGGATTCCCTTGTGAACGAGAGTGTGGACAGGATTCTTGACGGAATGACCGTCGAGGATTCCGAACTTCTGGAATGGCTGACGGACAGTGTGATGAAGGACATCGAGGACGGGGGACGCTACAGTCTTGAATCCTCCCTGAAGGGTATGGCTGTCAGGCTGCGCTCCCCTGAATTCCGCGACAAACTGAGGGAACTCGGCATAGAGGAGAAGGACATATATACCAAGGAGGTCCTCAGGGCCATAGGGGAGAAATGCCGTAAGGTCATCGACGGATTTGTCAGGAAGGTCAGGTCAGGGGCTTCGGATGCGCTTGCGGCATTGGATGCCTGCGCCTTGACCCCGGAACAGTCCTATCGGAAGTTCCTCACCCAGTTGTACAAGTTCACGGAAATTTCGGCAAATGACCTTGTGGGCACATTGCCGACTGACACTTTTGTCCAGAGGGCACCGGATGTGGAACTGTGGTTCTCAAAGAAGGATTCCCAAACGCTTGTCCCGAGGGTCTCGGCGGGGGCGGCGGGGGCAGTCGCGGGCTTCTGCAATCTTTTCAGAACGGAGTATTCGGTGTTCTGCACGGCGAAAATCATTGACAGCCAACTCTATGACCTCGGAATAGCGGGCGAGTTGAAGCGGTCTTTCGACGAACTTGTGAAAGAGAAGAATGTGCTTTGCATCGACGATTCGAATGTCATACTGAAGGGCATAATCGACGGAAGCGATGTCCCTTTCATATATGAGAAGACGGGTGTCCGCTATGAGCATTTCCTCCTGGACGAATTTCAGGACACATCCCGTGTGCAATGGGAGAATTTCCTTCCGCTGTTGAAGAACAGTGAGTCGCAGGGCTTTGACAATCTGGTCGTAGGGGATGTGAAGCAGAGCATTTACCGCTGGAGGGGCTCCGACTGGAATATTCTCGGGAAAGAGGTCGGGGACAGTTTCAATAGGGTGCAGATCGCTCCTTTGGATGTGAATTACAGAAGCCTCGGGAACATAGTCAACTTCAACAATGCCTTTTTCAGGGAAGCCGCTTCGGTGGTCGATTCCATCGTGCCTGGCGCGGACGGGCAGAGCGTCTGCTCTATTTACGGCGATGTCACCCAAAAGGTACACAATGCCGGAGGTCCGCAGGGCAGCGTCAGGGTGACATTCTGTGACGGGAAGGCCGAGGGTGAACTTGCGGAGGTCCTCCGCTCGATAAAGGAGGTGACAGAGGCGGGGATGTCCCTGGGTGACATCACTGTGCTTGTCCGCACGAATGCCTCGGGAGAGCGTGTCGCGGCGTTCCTGATGCAGAACAATGTGAATGTACTGACTGACGAGTCCTTGAAGGTCAAGAATTCCCCGGTTGTGCGCAGGCTTGTCTCCCTGCTGAGTTATTCCGAGAACCAGGGTGATGAGGTGGGCGGTTTCCTTGCCCGCAGCCTTGATGTGGAAATCCCCCGGGACTATCATTCGCTTGCCGACCTGTGTGAGGCTCTCCTCAGGTCGCTCCGTGATGTGGACAGGGAGTCATTCGACAAGGATACCCTTTACATACAGTCTTTTATGGACAGCCTTCAGGACTATGTCTCCCTGAACGGCAATTCCCTGAAAGGCTTCCTGACCTGGTGGGACGGCAAGAATCCTTCCATCAGTTCGCCTTCCGCAGGGGATGCCGTCAGGATTATGACCGTGCACAAGTCCAAGGGACTGGACTTCCCGTATGTCATTTTCCCGTTTGCGGAGGAGGTAGGTCTGTACAAGTCATCCCGCTACTGGTGTCTTCCTCAGAAGGACGGCACGGAACTGGAGACGATTCCGCAGGGCATATTCGATGTGGAACTCTCCCGCAGATGCGAGAACACACTTTTTGCCGAGGATTACCGCAAAGAGAGTTTCTATCAGGCGGTTGACAACATAAACACTCTGTATGTCGCCTTCACGAGGGCATCCAAGGGGATGCATATTATAGCCGTGACCCCTCCCGCCTCTTCCGACAAATACAGTGATTTTTCACAGATTCTGCATACCTTTGTCGAGTCTGGTCCGGTCGGCGTGGAAATGCTTCCCGGAGCGGAGGGCACTGAGAAATTCGGAGTGGGAGAGATTTCCGATTTCACCCTGAAGAAGGACAGCGGGAACGGACCTGCCGATTGGAATGCCTCCTATCCGTCCTGGCCGCTGAATCCCGAAGGGGAAAGCCGTCTGAGATTCAGTGCGGACGCCTCGGATTTCTTCTCTGAGGACGGAAGTGTCGGGGTCTCCTCCTCGCACCGTCTCAGGGGCATCGTCCTGCACGGGATTCTTTCGCGGGTCGTTGTCCCGCAGGACCTTGAGGCCTCTGTCTCACAGGAACTTTCCGCAGGGACTCTTTCTGAGGAGGAGGCTGCGGAGGCTAAGTCCCTGCTCAGTGAAAGGATTGCCTCGGCACTCTCACGGGGATGGTTTCCACAGGACGGCTCGGCAGTCAGGAACGAGGTCACCCTGATTGACTCCGACGGGACGGTCTGCCGTCCTGACAGGGTCGTGACTATGCCGTCAGGGGAGATTGTCGTCATCGACTACAAGTTCGGCGTCCCGAAGCCTTCGTATTCCGCGCAGGTCGCCCGTTATGCCGGCATATTCCGCCGTATGGGGCACGCGCGTGTCTCGACCGCGCTGTGGTATGTTGACACCGATGTGGTCGTTGAGGGTATATGATATATATGAATATATATTATATTGATTATATATTTTTATATATGTTATATATTTAATATATTGTAAATAAGGTAGATATAATTAAGATAAAATGAACAAGACAGTAATTACCGTAGTGGGTAAGGACACTACGGGCATCATCGCGAAAATCAGCACTTTCGCCTACAGGCACAATGCGAACATCCTTGACATATCGCAGACCATCAGGATGGGGATATTCAATATGATGATGATAGTTGACACCGACTGCTCTGACATTCCCTACGAGGAGTTCACCGACGGGCTCAAGGCGCTTTCTGCGGAAATCGGCGTTGACATCAGATGCCAGAAGGAGGAAATTTTCAATATGATGCACAGAATCTGAGAGGGTTATGATAAACATTGAGGAGGTCTTCGAGACCAATGATATGATACTTCACGAGAACCTCGATGTGAGGACCGTGACTATGGGAATCAGCCTTTTTGACTGCATCAGCGACAATCTGGACGAGACCTGCCGCAGAATCGCGGAGAAACTGAGAAGATGTGCGGGGGAACTTGCCCCGACGGCGGACAGGATTTCGCGGGAGTTCGGGATTCCCATCATCAACAAGCGCATATCAGTCACCCCCATATCGCTGATAGGGGCATCCTGCTGCCGCACTCCTGAGGATTATGTCCGCATCTGCGTCACCCTTGACAGGACTGCCAAGGAACTGGGAGTCAATTTCCTCGGGGGATTTTCGGCGATAGTCTCCAAGGGGGTCACCCCGAGTGACAGGCTTCTGATGGAGTCTCTTCCTGAGGCTCTTGCCGTCACGGACAATGTGTGCGCGAGCGTGAATGTGGGCTCCACAAAGACGGGCATCAATATGGATGCAGTCAAACTTATGGGCGAGATTGTGAAAAGGACCGCCGAGAGGACGAAGGACAGGGACTGTATGGGATGTGCAAAACTCGTGGTCCTGTGCAATGCGCCTGACGACAATCCGTTTATGGCGGGGGCGTTCCTCGGTGTCACCCAGCCCGATGTGGTCATCAATGTGGGTGTCTCCGGACCGGGCGTGGTGAAGGCCGCTCTGGAGAAATGCAGGGGAGCCTCCTTCCAGGTGCTCTGCGACACCATCAAGAAGACTGCCTTCAAGATAACCCGTGTCGGCCAGATGGTGGCGCAGGAGGCTGCCAACAGGCTCGGGGTCCAGTTCGGAATCATCGACCTCTCACTTGCCCCGACGCCTGCAATCGGGGACAGTGTGGCGGACATTATAGAGGCTATGGGAATCGAGAAATGCGGCGCTCCGGGGACGACTGCCGCCCTTGCACTGCTCAATGACCAGGTTAAGAAGGGCGGGGTGATGGCATCCTCTTATGTCGGAGGGCTCAGCGGGGCGTTCATTCCTGTCAGCGAGGATGCGGGGATGATTGCTGCGTCGGAGTGCGGCGCGCTCACCATCGAGAAACTTGAGGCGATGACCTGTGTCTGCTCGGTGGGACTGGATATGATAGCGATTCCGGGGACCACCACGGCTGCGGTCATCTCGGGAATCATAGCGGATGAGGCGGCAATCGGGATGGTCAACCAGAAGACCACCGCTGTGCGTATCCTGCCTGTCGTGGGCAAGGATGTGGGCGACAGCATCGAACTCGGAGGCCTTCTCGGGAGGGCTCCGGTAATGCCCGTGAGCAGGTACGGATGTGAGGAGTTCATATCGAGGGGAGGCAGTATTCCTGCGCCTATCCACAGTTTCAAAAATTGATATTTCGGGATATATTAGTATATTTGCGGTTACATATAAAGAAGATATTATGGGTTTGGAATTCGATCAGAACGGATTGTTATATAACACGGAAAGAAAAAGTCTGAGGCTGCCGGAATACGGCAGGAATGTGCAGAAGATGATAGAATATCTCAGGTCCATTCCGGACAGGGAGAAAAGAAACGAACAGGCGAGGGCGGTCGTCAAGGTTATGGAAATACTCAATCCGCAGGTGCATCTGCAGGAGAACTATGAGCAGAAACTCTGGGACCATCTTTTCATAATTTCCGATTTTGACCTTGATGTGGATTCGCCTTATCCTATGCCGTCGAGGGAGACTCTGGACACCCCTCCTGCGGTCATCCCTGTCAACAAGAGACCTATAAAGGCTTATCATTACGGAAGGAACATCGAAAATATGATTGACCTTGTCGCCCAGAAGGAGGACGGGGAGGTCAAGACGGCGATGATCCGCTCCCTTGCCATATATATGAGGCAGCAGTATCTTATCTGGAACAAGGATTCCGTGTCTGACGAGACCATATTCCAGGACATAGAGAAACTTTCTGACGGCAGGATTACCGTCCCTGAGGGGCTCCGCCTCACAAAAGTGTCTTCTGATTCGTCATACAACCGTCCTGGCTACGGCCAGAACCAGCAGAGGGGGCGCAACGGCGGGTATTACCGCAACCGTATGAACGGCGGTCAGAGGAACAACCACAAATGATTTTTGTGTTTCGTAATCTTCAATTTCTTTTTTGATCCAAAAAACTGAGGAGAATCATATATGCCTAAAAAAGAGAAGAAAAAGGAGCCGAAAAAGGCTTCCGCCGCTGCTGTGCGCCGGAGGAAATTCAGGATTGACTTGAGTGAGGAGAACAGGACAAGGATAAGGAAGATAAGCGGCCTTGTCGTGTGTGCGTTCACTCTTTTCACCCTGATATCCGTCGTGTCATACCTTTTCACCTGGGAGGCCGATTCCAGTCTGCTGTCTGTGGAGGGGATTCTTCCTAAGGGGGCAAAGGTGGACAACTGGGGAGGAGCCTTAGGATTCCGCTGGAGCCGCTTCCTTGTCGGGAGGTGCTTCGGCCTCGGGGCTTTCGCTCTGATTTTTCTCCTGTGGGCTGTCTTTGTCAGGCTTTTCTTCAAGAACCGTCCTGTAAGGCTTCTGAGGGCTGTCGTCCTGACTTTGACAGGGGCGTGCCTTTCTTCCGTGATTTTTTCGTACATCTCCTCAATGTGCTGCGACGACCTCTTTTTCGGAGGCGGGCTCGGAGGTGACTGCGGGGCTGAAGTGTCGTCCCTGTCTGTGGCTTTGATGGGCCCCGTTGTGCCCGGGGTGCTTCTGGGGATTCTCCTGGTGGTGTGGCTTGTGTTCGCAAGCGGAAGGTTCTCGAGATGGTTTGCCTCTCTGGGAGACGGATATGGCAGGAAGGATGATGCCGCGACGGAGGCGTGCGGTGCCTCTGATGCGGATTCCAATGACATTGAGGCCGTCGGGAATCCTGATCCCGCTATCCGTGATGATGTGGAGGAATATCAGGATTCTTGTGAGACCGGTCCGCAGGATTCCTCTGACGGGGAGTCCAATGTGCAGGACGGGCAGGATGATGCTCCTGGTTTCTTTGAGGACGATTTCTTAGGACTTACGGAAGAGGATGATGAGCCTGACGGTCCTGCTGCGGAGGACTCTGATGCCGGGACTTCTGATGCAGGTGTGGCAGTTCCCGTACAGGAGAAGGATGCCGCATTGTCGGCAGATTCCGGTCTGGAGATAATCAAAGGTGACGGATTCAGCACGGATGTGAAGAAGGAACTTCCGAGAATCGATGTCAGGGATGAACTTTCAAAATATGTGTTCCCTCCGCTCG
>JBJEJS010000252.1:0-2238 GCA_051878235.1 Candidatus Cryptobacteroides sp. | reverse complement strand
CCCTTTGAGCGCAACAAATACATATTCCTTCACCGTTTCCTCGAAGGTAGGACTAAAAAATAACAAAAAAGACTTGCAAAAGTCTTAGAATACTTGACCGGGAATCTCCCCGAGACAGATGCCCGATCAAGTCGGGCATGACGAAAAAGGACAAAACCGACAACGCAGAAATCGATATATTCCGTCAATCAACAATGCCAGAAATTGAATAAGACGGCGAGTTCAAGGCGGAGGTTGAAGTCAAACACCGCAGCAACCTTTCGGTTGTGAGGATTTTGACAAAACCGACAACGCAGAAATCGCCGTTTTAGTCAATTTCTGGATCCAAAGATGAGAGAGCCGATACGCACCATAGTGGACCCCTCCTCCACCGCAATGCGGTAATCATCCGACATCCCCATAGAAATCTCATTGCAGAACACGCTCCCCTCCCTCTTTCTGAGCATATCCAGAAGGGAGACGAGACGGCGGAACTCGCCGCGTATGACTTCAATGTCATCTGTCAGGCTTGCCATACCCATCACTCCCCTGACCCGCACATACGGGTATGAGGCATCCGATGCGGCAAAAGCCTCCAATTCAGCCTCAGAAAATCCCTGCTTGGTCTGGTCAGCGCTGATGTGGCATTCAATCAGGATGTCGGTAACCTTGCCGTTGTCCCTGCCCCATCTGTCAATGGCCTCAAGAAGGTGGAGAGAGTCAACGGACTGCACCAAAGAGACATACGGAAGGACCATCTTGAGTTTGTTGGTCTGGAGATGACCGATGAAATGCCATTGGAGGTCTGACATATAACCCTCCCGGGAGGTGTCGCCCGAGCCGCATCCCGAAGCGTCCGACCGAAGTCCCATAAGGGCAATCCTCTCCTTTTCCTTGGCAAAGAGTTCCTGCGGACGGCTTTCGGCAAATATCCTCTGCCCCGCATCATAAGCCTCCACTATCGCATCGAAAGGGTGGAATTTAGAAACTGCCACCAACTTTACGGTTGGGGGCAGTTCATTCCTCAAATCTTCAATGACGTCTTTTATCATTGTCATCTGCGCTTTTTCTGCTGCTCCTTGAGAGCCTGCTGCTGCATCTTCTGCGCCTCTTCAAGGCGCTGCTGCCACTTGCTCTTTGGCAAAGGCTTTCCTGCCGAGGCGGCCAACTGGGCGTGAATCTTCTTCTCGTCCACGACGAAACGCCTGATGAACCAGGTCTGGAACATCGCTATCAGGTTGGACAGCAAGTAGTAATATGTAAGACCGCTGGAGAGGTTGTTACAGATGAAAAGCATCATTATAGGCATCATCCAGACGCTCATAAACTTCATTCCCGCCATATTCGGGTCGTTGGACATCTGTCCTGAGGTCATCTTGGAGTAGATGAACATAGACAAAGCCATCAGAAGGGCGAACAATGAGATGTGGTCTCCATACAGAGGGATGTTGAACGGCAGGTCCAGAATGGAATCATACGCGCTCAAGTCCTCAGCCCAAAGGAACCTCTGCTGACGGAGTTCTATGGATGCAGGGAAGAAGCGGAACATCGCGAAGAGGACCGGGAACTGCAGAAGCATCGGCAGGCAGCCTCCCATCGGGCTGATTCCCGCACGCTTATACAGAGCCATCATTTCCTGCTGTTTCTTCATCGCATCCTGCTCCTTAGGATATTTCTCGTTGAGTTTCTCCACCTCCGGCTTGATGACATTCATCTTTGCGGAAGACATATATGACTTTATGGTCAGAGGGGAAATCACCAACTTTATAAGGAGGGTCATAAGGAGAATCACCAGACCGTAGTTGCTGATGAATTTTCCGAAGAAATTGAAGCAAGGGATGATGGCAATCCTGCTGATCCAACTTACGAGCCAGCCTCCGAGAGGGATGATCTTCTCGTATTTCCTGCCATAACTCTTGAGGGTCTTGAAATGGTTAGGGCCGAAATAGAAGTCAAAAGGAACGGTTACCCTTTCAGAATTGACATTAACCTCGGAACGGAGGCTTGCCGAGCACGCCATAAGATTGCGGTCCTCGTCATTCTCATCGAAATACTTGACCTTCAGGTCCGCGTATGAGAAGTCATTCTCCGCACGCATTATAGCAGAGAAGAACTGCTGCTGGAATGCAAACCATTCGACGCGGGAATCAAACCTCTTGCTGCCGTCACGGCCTTTGCCCAACTCCTGGATTTTCTTGTCGTCAGGGAAACGGCAGTCTATCTTTGAATACTGCTTCTCGTTCTTGTAGCCTTTCTCAA
>JBJEJS010000251.1:0-11261 GCA_051878235.1 Candidatus Cryptobacteroides sp. | reverse complement strand
GGGCATTGAAGGTGTCCGTCTCGATTATGTCCGCCCCCGCCTCAAGATACATCCGGTGGATGGAGGCAATGAGCTGCGGCTGCGTGAGCACAAGCATATCATTGTTTCCGCCGCCACCCGACAACCTCTGTATCATCGTGCCCATAGCCCCGTCAAGGACCAGCACCCTTTCACGGAGAATTTCTGAAATATCACGCATTACGCCAAATCCCTAATAGACATTACGGGCAATCGCCTCCACGCTTGCCGCCGCATTCATCGAATAGAAATGTATGCTCGGGACACCCGCCGCCTTCAGTTCCGCAGCCTGCGCCGTCCCCCACTCCACTCCGAGAGCCTTGACATCATCATTGGAGCCGCATTTCAGCAGTTCCCTTGCAAGGTCATCCGGGAAGTCGATGTGGAAGGTCTTGGGAAGCAGGGTCCTCTGGATCAACGAAGTCAGGGGCTTCAATCCGGGAATGACAGGGACAGTTATCCCCGCCTGGCGGCATTTCTCCACAAATGCGAAATATTTGCTGTTGTCAAAAAACATCTGGGTCACCACATATTCCGCCCCTGCATCGACCTTGTCCTTAAGATAGGCGATGTCCGTCTCCATATTCATACACTCCTCGTGCTTCTCGGGATAGCCCGCTACCCCGTAGGAGAAAGGAGACTCCGGAGCCTGCACCTGCGAGCCGTCCGACATAATCCCCCTGTTGAAATCATTGACCTGGGCGCACAGTTCCACCGCGTGGGAATGTCCCCCGGCGGACGGGATGAAGCGGTTGTCTCCCTTCGCCCTGTCGCCCCTCAGCACAAGTATGTCATTGATTCCGAGATATGTCAGGTCTATCAGGTCATTCTCGATGTCCGCCGCGCTGAAACCGCTGCATATTATGTGCGGGACGGTCGGGACCCCGTACCTTGCCTTGAGCGCGGCGGCAATGGCGACTGTCCCCGGCCTTGTCTTCTCGGACACCCGGCTGAATCTCCCGTCAGGAAGTTCCTTATATACGATGTCGCTCCTGTGTGTCGTTATGTTGATATATGCAGGTGAGAAAGGCATCAACCTGTCAACCGTCCTGAACAGTTCACTGATGCCCTTCCCTCTGACAGGAGGCAGGACCTCGAAGGAAAATGCCGTGGAGGTCCTGTCTTTCAAAATCTTTCCTATGCTCATCTGTTGTCGTTTTCGCAAGGCAAAATTAATAATAGAAAATGAAGAAGCAATTATTTGCCAAATATTATTGCCACCGGACATAATGCAGATGCCCGGTCAGGCCGGGCATTACTGACGATTCCTAAGGAATCCTGTCGAAAGCCTGCTCCAGATCCCCGATGATGTCATCAATATGCTCCGTCCCGACGGAGAGCCTTATCACGGACGGGGTGATGTGCTGCTGAAGAAGTTCCTCAGGGGACATCTGCGAGTGGGTCGTCGTATATGGATGGATGACAAGACTTTTCACATCTGCCACATTGGCAAGGAGCGAGAAGATCTCAAGCGAGTCTATGAACTTCCACGCAGCCTCCTGCCCGCCTTTTATCTCAAATGTGAAGATGCTTCCTCCCCCGTTCGGGAAATATTTCAGATAAAGGTCGTGGTCGGGATGCCCAGGAAGCGACGGATGGTTGACCTTTGCGACTTTCGGATGGGATTTCAGGTAGTCCACGACCTTCAGGGCGTTCTCCACGTGCCTTTCCACCCTCAAAGACAAGGTTTCAAGCCCCTGGAGCAGTATGAATGCATTGAAAGGAGACAGGGTCGCCCCCGTGTCCCTGAGGATGACCGCACGGATTCTGGTCACGAATGCTGCATCCCCCGCGACATCAGCAAAAACGGCTCCGTGATAACTCGGATCAGGACGGGCGATTGCCGGAAATTTTTCCGGGTCTGCCTTCCAGTCAAATTTCCCGCTGTCAACAATCACCCCTCCGAGACTGGAGCCGTGTCCGCCGATGAATTTGGTCGCAGAATGCACCACCACATCCGCTCCGTGCCCGATCGGACGGATGAGATACGGAGTCCCGAAAGTGTTGTCCACGATGAAGACCACATTATGCCTGTGCGCCACCTGTGCAATCCCGTCCAGATTTGTGACATCGGAGTTCGGATTCCCGAAAGTCTCCGCGTAAATCACTTTCGTCTGCGGACGGATTGCAGCCTCAAGCGCCTGCAAGTCATTGACATTCAAGATTGTGTTCTCAATTCCGCGTGCCGCGAGAGTATGCGTGATGAGATTGAAGGAGCCTCCGTAGAGATTGTCCGCGGCGATGATGTGGTCCCCCGGTAGAAGGATGTTCTCAAGGGCGTATGTGACGGCCGCAGCACCTGAGGCGACCGCAAGGGCAGCCACACCGCCCTCCAGGGCAGCCATCCTCTGCTCAAAGACATCCTGGGTCGGATTTGTAAGTCTTCCGTAGATGTTCCCCGCATCCCTCAATGCAAACCTGTCCGCTGCGTGCCGGGAATTCCGGAACACGTATGATGCCGTCTGATAGACAGGCACGGCACGCGCACCTGTCGTCAGATCCGCCTGCTCCTGTCCGGCGTGGAGTTGCAGGGTCTCGAATCTGTATTTTTTCTGTGCCATATTATATTGTTTTCTGAGGACAAAGTTATATTTCATATATTTTTCATCCAACAATATCATATATTTTAGAAAATATTACTGATATATATAATATATATAGAAAATATGTTTATTTTTGCGACGACGATATATGTTTGAACAGAAAAATATTCCGCCGATTATGGAAACTCTCGACAAGACCGACCTTGAGATATTGAGGATACTTCAGGACAACGCGAGGCTGACGACAAAGGAAATCGCCTCAAGGGTGCACCTTTCCACGACACCGGTTTTTGAAAGGATGAAACGCCTTGAAAAAGAAGGATATATAAAGAAATATATCGCCGTGCTCGACGCGGGGAAGATGAATCGGGGATTCACAGTCTATTGCTGCGTGAAACTGGCGAGGCTAAACAAGGACATAGCCGCGAATTTCTGCCGTATAGTGAAGGACATACCTGAGGTGACGGAGTGCTGCAACATCTCGGGGGAATATGATTACATCCTGAAAATCAACGCTCCTGATATGAGGTACTACCAGGAATTCATCCTGAATGTCCTCGGAGTCATCGACAGCCTCGGCTCCATCACCAGTATGTTCGTAATGGACGAAATCAAGCACAATTACGGGATTCCGATTTGATTGGACGTGTTCCGGGGGACAACTGGAGGACGACTTTTTGTTTTTCGGCGGACAATTCCTATCTTTGAGGCGGTTTTCAAAAGCCAGATGCCATTATGAGCGCAGAAATGAACAAAGAGACTATGACAGAGACCGAGCCCGACGCGGATTCGGTACGGACGGCTATTGTAATACTGAACTGGAACGGCAGGAAATACCTTGAGAGATTCCTCCCTGCCTTGATCCGCTCGGTGGATATGCTCAACAGTTCACATCCCGATGAGGGTGTGCGGGATGAGATTGTCATCGCGGACAACGCCTCGACAGACGGCTCAATCGAAATGCTCCAAGAGAAGTTCCCTGAAATCCGCAGGATTGTCCTTGACAGGAATTACGGTTTCACGGGCGGCTACAACAGGGCTCTCGCACAGATAGAGGCGCAGTATTATCTCCTTCTGAATTCCGATGTGGAAGTCACCGACGGATGGCTTGAGCCTCTTGAGGAATGGCTTGACGCACATCACCTCTGCGGGGTCTGCGCGCCAAAACTCCTCTCCTTCAATGACAGGGAAATGTTTGAATACGCAGGGGCGGCAGGCGGTCTGGTTGACAGGTACGGCTATCCTTTCTGCCGGGGGCGCGTGATGGGGATGACCGAAAAGGACTACGGGCAGTACGACGAGCCCGCCAATGTGCTCTGGACCAGCGGGGCCTGTATGCTTGTCAGGGCAGAACTTTTCCACCGTGTCGGAGGATTTGACGAGAGGTTTTTCGCGCATCAGGAGGAAATCGACCTCTGCTGGAGAATCCAGATGGAGGGCTATTTCGTGACAGTCATTCCGGAATCAAAGGTCTATCACATCGGAGGTGGCTCGCTCCCGAACAATTCCCCGTGGAAACTCGAACTGAACTACAGGAACAACCTCCTTATGCTGGAGAACAATCTGGCAAAGACATACGCCCTCAACTACTTCAACGAGAACTATATGGAGCCGGAGGGGGCACAACTGGAGGGGGACACCTCCGAAGAGGAAATCATCGCACGGGAGGCCGCTGACTACGGCAGAAGGAAGGCTTCAGGAGTGATTTTCAGGCGCAAATGCCTTGACGGTCTCTCCGCCCTCGCCTACCTGTTCTCGTTCAAGGCCGTCAAATTCAAGGCTGTCCTCAAAGCCCACCGTTCCTACAGGAAACTTGTAAGGCGGCCGTCAAGGGAGGACATTGCAAACTATCTTCTCGAAAAGGGAAAAATCGCCGAGGTGAACGGATTGTTCGACAAATGGATAGTCCGTATGGCCCTCGTCCACGGCGAAAGGGTCTTCCGCCGCCTCCGTCAGGAGGACATCTGAATCTGCCGGAAAAGATTCGATTCCGGAAGGCATCCGAACCCGCGTGAAGAAAATCCAAGCCGGCAAGGAAACGCTTCAAGACCTGTCGTGCCCTGTTATACAGGCAAATACCTCCATAACAAGATAAATCATTACCATTAAAGAAAACATACCTACACCTCCTTTTTATTTCAGGCAAAGATAGGTATGCTTTGTGCCAAACCGCTGCCCAACAAAAATTTATTGTCGTCCAGACTTATTGCCAGAGATATACCTGTGTGGACTCCGGAGGGAGCAGGATAAGGTTGTCCTTGTTGCTGCCCCTGCCATAAATCTGTTCTGGCTTCAGCCCCTCCGGGACGATAAGTTCGACAGACTTCGATTCGGTATTTTTATTTACCAATATCGTCATATACTGGCTTCCACTCTGAAGCGTCCTCATATAGACGCCTTCAACAACTGCTGGGAAACGGAAGTGGACATTGTCCACCGCTTCCTTGGTCTCCAACCTCAAGAATGAGGACAGGGCCGTATC
This sequence comes from Candidatus Cryptobacteroides sp., assembly GCA_051878235.1. Classification (GTDB taxonomy): domain Bacteria; phylum Bacteroidota; class Bacteroidia; order Bacteroidales; family UBA932; genus Cryptobacteroides. Next base: position 6,218 of record JBJEJS010000251.1, on the reverse strand, counting down.
GTCACCCAGGTATGCACCGACTCCCACCAGGGACGGAATCCAGACAACTTCGCCTTTCCCGTAAATATTGCGGGTTGCCGTTACATTGCCATTCTCATCCTTTCCTATCACTTGTGCCGTAGAAGGTTTTAGTATTCCCTTCCAGAGATGAGCCGGCAGTGATATTTGAGGATTCTGCAATTGGGTGGTAAACATTGTTTCACAAACCTTGTATTCACTAACACCGGCTCCGAAGCATTTATTCATCGGCTTGCTTGTCTGAACGATGGCGTGCATATTTTCATCGAAGAATCCTGAAATCCCGAGAACGATCAATTTTCCGCCACGTTTGACAAAACTTTCCATCTTCGGCCAGGTTTCAGACGGGAAGGAATTCATATTGCTTATTATGGCAACACGCCCGCGAGGGTCGCATTCCCAGTCATATTTTTCCATTGATTCCGTCTGTGGGGACACTCCGTATTTGGCGAAAGCATCGTAAGTCGCAATATATGACATCATTGCAGAGGTCATTGTCCTTGCTGGTATCTGCTGCTTGTTACCAGGATCCTTCAGTCTTAACATCCACAAACTCTCCCTGTTGTACAACAAGGTGACATCTGCCAGTTCAGGCTTTGAGTTTTCAAAGAATCCCTTGTGAGCCGACAACGCAGCAGCAACACCTGACGCAGCCTCCAACCTGTCACTGGGTTCTCCGAAAAAGTCAATCATTCCCCACTCTCCGGCTTCCTTGTCTGAACCACGCTGATTCAATGTCCAGAAAATCACCCCCTGTGCACCGGCACCGACACCTGTCCAAATCCATTGCTCCGTTTCTTCCTTTGTCGGGCACAATGCCACCTTTCCGCTATATGTGACATTGCCTCCCTGCAGTTCAGTAATCCAGAAAGGATTCTTACCTGCAGCGTGCCTGATGAGATCGCAAGTCAAGGATACGGCAAGATTGTATCTGTCACGAGGAAACAGGTCAAAATGCCAGCTTGCGTGCATCGAAGCCCCGAGAGAACCAAGAAAATCCTCGTACGCACGGAAATCGTATTCCGGCAAAGTGTTGAACAATCCGTGCGGATTGATATGATGGTCGTGACGGGAAGGATTCGGATCATATTTTCTGAGCAGACCTGAAATCCAGTTTAAATACCAGGTTGTATAATCTTTCAAGAATCTCTGATCATCCAGATCAGCTTTCATATACTTGTTTTCGTACTCCGGAAATTTACGGTCAGCCTGCCACTTCTGAAACATTTTTCTGCTTAATGCTGAAGACTGGCTGACCTTGGATCCTGCTCCCCAGCCGGGTTCGTTTTGCAGGACCCAGACATATAGGGCCGGTTTGTTGCCAAAATGGGATCCCATAGCCTTGACATAGTCCTCAATCCTCACGAGTTCGTCATCCGTTGAGGGGAAACGTATTCCTGAGACACTTGATTCCGGTTTTGTCGGGAAAAGAGTTGCAAATACTTTTATTCCGTTCTTCTCCGCAGCGTCAAAAGCCCAGTCATACAGGGTGAAATCCCAACCGCTGTCAGTACGCATATGGTTTTCGAAAAGTCTGATACGGCACACCTTCATATTGCTTTCCTTCAATGTCCGGAAATATTGTTCAATCTGATCCCGGGTCTGGCCCGGTTCTACGAAAATCTGAGCACCGACATAAGGATAAGGTGTTTTCTGAGCCCAAGAACTGACTGCTCCGCAGATAACTGCCAATACTAAAATAAACTTCCGCATCTTTTTCCATTTTTATCACTATCGCAAAGTTACTAAATGATAAAGAGCGGCAAACAACCGGATGAAGAAAAAGAAAAAAGCCAACATATTAAGGAATTTTTCCAATTTTCCCAGGAAGACGGATTTGAGATTTTGACTAAATTTGCGACTGGACATCACATAAAACCACCATATGGACATTACGGCAATGAAAAACATACTCCATTTGATTTTTTACATATCCTCTCTATTATTAGTCAACACGTCGGTCTATGCCCATCAATTCAAGAAACTGCTCCCCAACGGAACTGACAACAGCATAACGGCAATCGAACAGGACAAATACGGATTTATGTGGATAGGTACGCCTTCCGGTCTGTACAGATATGACGGGAATGCATACAAGGGATACCAGCTTTACGGAGAGGACGGAGCTGATTTTCTGAACAGCTACATAAGAGCCCTCTATAAAGATTCGGAAGGCGACATCTGGATAGGAACCGACAGCAAGACCGTTGTCTATTGCCCTTCAAAAGACAGTTTCAGGACAGTCGAAGGAGGGATAGCAAACAGGAGAGTCAACACATTCTGCCAACTTGACGGGGAGAGGATTCTCGCCGGGACATCAAATGGCATAGCCCTGATAGACAAAACCACACTGCTTGGAGAGATGATTCCTGATTCGCTGTGCCCCGGTATTGAAAATATTGGTTATGTCTCCTCGGACAGGAGTTCTGACGGGAGCATCTGGTTCATCACATCCGGCTCACTCGTAAAAGTATCGGAAGCCGGAGACTCTCTTGAGATTGAGAGTTGGAACAACAAACAGCAGACAAACTTCATCAGGGCGGACAAATGGGGACGTTTATGGTTCAATGACGGAGACAAAATCTATTATTTCCCATCAGTATGCAAGAAGCCGGAACCCCTGGAACCTATCCTGTTTACAGACAATACTGAAGGGCACTCAATGGTCTTCAAGGATCAGAAAGCTTACCTGGGAACCGCCTACTGTGGTCTGCAGAAATTTACGTTCAGCAGTGATGGAGAGCTGACAGACAGGCAAAGCGACTGGATTGACAGGAACAGAAACGAATTGGTGAATATGACTGCTGCAACATTCATTGACTGCAAAGGGAGATTGTGGCTCGGTACCCTCAACGGTCTGTTCATTGCTTCGGACAAACATTCTGAATCTGTTTTCAAGAATATTAACATCAGGGACGGACTCGCACACAACGTGGTCTCCGACGTTTGTTCCGACAAAAAGGGCAACATCTGGATAAGCACTTCCGCCGGATTGAGCAGACTCGGATTCAAAGACGGGAAGACGGTGCTCAAGACATACAAGAATCCCTCTCTTGACAATATGGCAGTAGTTGACAACAGATTGCAGAGCATCATCATTGACGGGAACGGACTTCTATGGATAGGGACAAAACGAGGTATAGTTAATTTTGACACCGGAACAGAACGTTTTTATACAAATTCCGACATAGACTTCTTTGTCAAAAGCAGAAACGGATATTATCCAAAGTCCATTTACAGGGATAGTCTTGACAATATTTATATGGGATTCGTCTCAGGAGGGCTGTTCATTTGGAATGCCTCGTCACGGAAAATAACACGGCTGCCGTTGCAGGACAACCGATATTTGCATTCCGCCGTCAACGCCATAATAAAAGACACGGCAGGAGATCTTTGGTTTGAAAGCGAACATATCGGACTTGTCCGCATTCCGGCCGGTCATCTGAACGATCCGGTCATAAATGATTTTGAGATCTGGCAGGACATAACTTCAGATGACAGTCAAAACGGCAGGACACACCACATCAACAACATCATCTGCTGCAGTCACGGTACTATTCTATGCGGCACATCCAAAGGTCTGTACAGATTCCTGCCCGAAAAAAAACAGTTTGAAAGAATCAAACTGAATTACTCCGATGATGACAATTACATCTGTTCCATCACTGAGGACAGAAACGGCATCTGCTGGGTTTTCACGACAACAGGAGTATTCAGATACGACCCCCGAGACATTGATTTTCCGATATATATGGAGCTGAATGACGGTTTCTTTGCAAGGAATGATTACATCAACGGCAGTTGCATTTCAGAAAAAGGAATCATATTTTCAAGCGGAATATGCGGAGTGACCTGGTTCAATCCGGAAGACATAAGCAAGGACATCACCCCATCAACAATATATATATCTGACTTTAGCATCATCAACCGCAGGATTACTCCGGACGGACGCCATATTGAAGGCAATGTCAATGAAGTTGAGCACATCAATATATATCACGAAGACAGTCAGTTCTCCTTTGAGTTCACGACACTTGATTACGAGCAGAACAGAAAAGCACAATACAGTTACAAACTTGACAATTTTGACAAGAACTGGTATTCAGTGTCCGGTGGATACAACTATGTATCCTATTCCAACCTGTCACCAGGAGATTATACGTTAAGGGTAAAAGCGACCAACGACTACGGGATGTGGACTGAAAACGAAAAGCAAATCAGCATAACGGTATTGCCCCCGTGGTGGGAGACGGTATGGTTCCGCCTTCTGATATTCACAACAGTCTGTATAATTGTTTTCTTTGCCGTCAGATGGGGGCGGATGCGTTACAACCAGAGGCAGAATGAAAAATTCAAGGAGTTCAAACTCGATTTCTACGGGAATATAATAAACGGTCTTTCCACACCTCTTACCATCCTCCAGGGGGCAGCCTCGGAAATGATTAACAGTGATGAACGCGACCGGAAAAGACTGATTTCGCTTATGGGTCGAAATGTCAGGAAACTTTCCGATATGGTGCACCAAATCATAGAATTCCGCAAAGTCAATGACAACAGCACCCTTCTGAATCTCGTTGAGATGGATATCATCCCTTTCGTCACAAGAATCTGCGAGTACCTGACGGACTATTTCAAAGCAAACGGACTGGCATTGTCTTTCAGTTCTTCCATCAACACGGCAGTCCTGACATTTGATCCGGAAATGATAGAGACCGTGATTATGAACCTCCTGCAAAACTCATTGAACTACACGCCCAAGGGAGGGGCGGTATCAGTCTCCTGCCGCAATTCGCCGGACGGGAAGCACTTAATGATTTCCGTCAAGGACAACGGCATCGGAATCAGGCAGGAAGACCGGGAGAAAATCTTTGAAAGGAACTGGCAAACAGTTGACAGCAGGCAACGGCAGACGATGTCCGGAGGAATCGGCATAGGCCTTTTCCTTTCTAAAAGCATAATGGAACTGCATCACGGCACAATCCGGCTCGGGCAGGATACCGGGACTGGAAGTGAATTCATCATCAACCTGAGTTACGACAACGGATGTTTCAGGAACCACAGAATCAACAAAGAAATAAGTGACCCGATAGAGCCGGATTTCACCAGGCAATTTGCCGAGATACAACAAATCTATGATGACGGAAGTCCGGAGACCGATTCTCAGGAACAAAGCGGCGGAAACATTGCAATCATAACGTCAAACAATGATTTATACAGGCTGATATATTTGATACTGAAAAATTTCCACGTCATTCAGATTACCAGTCTGAAATCTGTCCAACACGATTTCCAGGAACAATGCGTAAGGCTTGTGCTGTTCGATACGGCATTCTGTGACAACGATACAAGCGAAGATTTCTGCAACAGGCTCAAAGGGCAGAACAACACCAGGCATATACCTCTGATTCTGTTGACAAATGACCAGACAAAAGACACGGTTGTAAGATATTACAAAATCGGTGTGGATTCCATTATAGGCAAGCCTTTCGACGGAAGTTACGTAAATGCAGTGGTGACACAACTGCTTGAAAGCCGGAAAATAATCCAGGAAAAAATAAAACTTGACATAATCTCCAACAAAGTACAGGACAAGGAAGTGGTAAGTGCTGATGAAAGGATAATGAATCAAATTATGTCAATTGCCGAAAAACATCTCAGCGACGAGGATTTCACCCTTGCCACATTTGCAGATGAGATGCATATGAGCAGGTCCGTTCTGCACGCAAAAATCCAGACTCTTACAGGCAAGCCTCCTATGGATTTCATAAAAGGAATCCGGATGAACAAAGCCGCCCAGCTTCTGGAGACAAACTCATTCAACATTATGCAGGTCAGTTGTATGGTCGGCTACAGTGATTCCAGGTACTTCAGCACCTGTTTCAAAAAAACATTCGGATTGTCACCACGGGAATATGTTGCAGCGCACAAAAAACAGTTGTGACACACTCCCGGCCAGAACATTTGTCAATACCACAAGACCACAACTGTTTCCTCTGGATCGATGGTCAACTTGCATCCACTCACTTTTGCTCCCTTGTTCGAGAAAAAAATTTCAGATTTCATTCTTGACGGAGTATGAAGAGAGACTGTCTTTCTGCGTGTGTCCTTATTGATAACGACACTCAAATACTTCCCGTCGGAGGTACGTAAGCATCCGACGAACCACGTGTGACATCCAATAACAGCGAAGTGGCGGCAAC
>JBJEJS010000250.1:0-11268 GCA_051878235.1 Candidatus Cryptobacteroides sp. | reverse complement strand
CTGATGAGCGTCGGAAACAAGTCCGCCCCTTACCAGAACCTCTGCCAGGTGAACAACACGGGATTTGAAATCACTGCAGGCTGGAGCGACACCGTCGCGGGCTTCCATTACGGAATCAGCGCGAACTTCACAAGGAACTGGAATGCCGTCACCAAGTACAACGGGCCGCTTGTGGCAGGCTGGGCGACGGACGAGAACGGCGTGAGGACCTACAAGACCAACATCGGAGATGTCTCCACAGTGGTTGACGGCGCGAGAAAGACCATCGAGGGCAAACTTATAAACGAGTATTTCCTTGCGAATGTCTATAAGGGCACGGGAGAGCATTTCTTCGCTAACGGTGCGGTCAATCCCGACGGAGGTCCTGTGGACGGAATGATTAGGACACCTGAGGATATGGCCTGGCTGGAGGCGATGACGGCCGCAGGCAACACCTTCCTGCCGAACAAGACCATCAGCAAGACCGGAATCTGGTACGGTGACTACATCTACGCCGATGTCAACGGGGACGGAGTCTATGGAGACTCCAACGACTACACCTTCCAGGGCGTGAGCCAGACCCCTAAGTTCTACTACGGATTCTCAATCGACCTGTCGTGGAAAGGCATAGACCTTTCCGCGAGATTCGCCGGCGCCGGCGGTGGGGCGAGATACTGGAGATATGTGGGATATAACGCATATTCCACCGACACCAAATTCACCCTCCCTGCCGACATAGCCTACGACCATTATTTCTACGACCCTGAGAATCCTGACGACCCGAGGACGAACATCTGGTCAAAGAACGCCCGTCTGACGATGAACTACGGCTCGGAGCAGAACGGAGCGAACATATATTCCAACCTCTTCCTCTACAAGACTGATTATCTGAAGTTGAAGAATGTCACCCTCGGCTACACCTTCCCTGAGAAATGGATGAGGAAAATCCATGTGAGCACCCTCAGGATATTCCTTTCCGGGGACAACCTTTTCACCGCCACGGATTATCCGGGCATAGACCCGGAGTTCACGGACACGATGAACTATTACTCAAACCTGAGGCAGTACACCATCGGTCTGACCCTGAAATTCTGACAAACTGTAAAACAATCTGACAATGAGACAGTTCAAATATATATCAGCAATGGCGGCAATCCTTCTGGCACTTTGTTCCTGCAACAAGTTCCTTGACCGCTACCCTTACAGCCAGAACAGTTCCGAGTCGATGTTCAAGTCTGCCACCCTCGCCGAGAGCGTGGTGACAGGAGTCTATTCGAACTTGCTCTACGACTACAATTCAACGGACAGGTCAGTCCTTAACTGGGACTCCTTCGCATCCGTCCTCGACCCGCAGGAGGGTATCGTGAACCTGAACTACAATTATATGTTCGGGACCCTCCAGCCTGACAATTCGATGTTCTCCCAGTACTGGAAAAGGTTATACGAGGGAATCAACCGCGCAAACGATGTGATTGGGAACATCGGCAAGGTCCCTGATATGGACGAGAGCACCAAGCAGTTGAGGATTGCCGAGTGCGTCTTCCTGCGGGCCTGGTACTATTACCGCCTGAACGCCCTGTGGCGCGGAGTCCCGATCTACAGGGAAAACCTCGCCCCAAACGAGTATGTCAGACCGAGGGACAGCGAGAAAGATGTCTGGAATTTCATCATCGAAAGCTGCACCGAGTGCATAGAGTGCCCCGCTATGCCCGACAGGTACCAGAGCGGGAACACGGACTACGGCAGGGTGACCAAGGGCGCGGCATACACCCTCAGGGGGAAGGCGTACCTTTGGCTCAAGGAATATGAACTGGCAGAGGCGGACTTCAGGAAAGTCGGGGAATGTGGATATTCCCTTTTCACAGGCAGTTATGCCGACCTCTTCAAGGAGGTCAACGAGAAGTGCGCCGAAATGATATTCTCTGTCCAGATGGTCGAGGAGAGCGGAAACGGGAACGCCTTCAGCAACAACTACGGGAACTACTGCACGACAGGCTACGGGAAATACCAGCATTACCTCAATGTGAACTTCATCGAGTCCTTCGAGGACAAGAACGGCAGGCCTTTCGACTGGGACAACTACATCCCTGGCTACAATTCGATGGACCCTGCGGCAAGAAGCGTCTATTTTCTCCGCAACGGTATGACGGATTCCGAGAAGACCGCAATGTCGGCGGCAGGTGCTGATATGGACAAATACGACCCGACAGGGAACGAGGACAGGATCAAGGCAGCCTACAGCGACAGGGATCCCCGTCTGGAGGCAATCGCCATCACGCCTTACTCCACCTACACGGGAGGGGCTTCAGGCTCCGCCGCAATCTACACGAGCCGTTTCCCTTACAGGGACTGGCAGGCTCCTTCCCTCGACCTGAGGTACGGGAACAACACCTATATGTTCTATCCTATAAGGAAATTCGTGACCTCGGGCAGGGAATACACCAACATAGGCTACAACCCTGTGGATGTCCCTATATTCAGGTATGCCGACGTGCTGCTCTGCCTTGCGGAGGCCCTGAACGAGCAGGGTGAATGGCAGGAGGCCGTCACTTATGTCAATATGGTGCGCAACCGTGCAGGGGTCGCCCTTCTGAACGCCCCCGGGAATGAATTTGTGAAAGTCACAGGCAGCGATGACCTCCGCCCGAGAATCCGCAACGAGAAGAAATGGGAACTCGCCTGCGAGGAGCAGGTCTATCTCGACGAACTCCGTTGGGGGACCTGGAAACAGGACAAGTTCTCGAAGGACAACGGACTGTGGAATGTCTGGGGAACTCCTGTCTATAAATACATCTGGGGCGGGGACGCATACCTGAAATGGGCCGTGCCTCAGGCGGAGGTAGAGAAAGGAGGACTGGAACAGAATGAATATTGGTATTAAGGATATGAGAAGGACTGCATATTTACTGTTGGCATCATCAATCGTGCTTTCCGCCTGCAGCAAGGAACCGGACATCCATGTCCCGACGCCGGGAGGAAGCCAGGGAGGCAGCATAACAATCACACCTTTCGGGCAACTCAACGCGGGGACGGCACAAATCAATTCACACGGGGAGGAATGGGGACATTCCTCCCTGAAGATGGACTGGAGGTCCTACATCGAACTGGGTGCGGAGAACAATGTCGTCAATCCCGCATATTCCAGAATCAGGACCCTGAAGGACGGCTCATACATCCTCACCTGGCAGAACGCGGCCGGAGTGAACGGGAACGGGCAGGACACCTTCTATGCCCTGAGCAAGGACCTGAAGACCTGGACCTATATGGGCTATCTCTGGCAGAGCCTGTCGGTCACAAACGGCCTGGGGAATCCCGACACGAAGAGGTTCACCAACGCCAACACCCTGCAGCTCTCCAACGGGGAACTTCTGGCAGTCGCGGCTTTCAGCACGGTGAAGACCTATTCGCTCAGCCCCGACAAATACAGGGACGAGCAGGGTCTCGTCATCAAGAGGAGCAAGGACGGCGGAAAGACCTGGTTCGGCGAGAAGGAAATCTATCACGGACCGTGCTGGGAGGCGCATATGATTGAACTCCCTTCAGGTGAAATCCAATGCTTCTTCTCCGAGAGCCGCCCTACAATCAGCGCAAGCCATTCAGGGACGGTGATGGTCTATAGCAAGGACGGAGGCGAGACCTGGTCACCGGAACTCGGGAACGACGCCTACAGGGTGATGAGGAAACAGTGGTGGAACGCCCAGAAGAACATCTGGTGCTTCACCTACCAGATGCCTGTGGGAGTGATTCTGAACAACTCGACCCAGTTCGCCTTCGCGATGGAAAGTTGCAACCAGAGGGTCGTGAGCGGGACAAGTTACAGCGACCAGTTCTCGGTTGCGATCTGCTTCTCGAAACCTGACGGACAATGGGAATATATGAGCGGGACGGAAATCACCCCTAAGGAACAGCGCATAGACTCCCTTGTGACAAGAGGGGCGGCCCCATACCTTGTGCAGTTCCCTTCAGGAGAGACCCTTCTCGCATACGGCGGGACTGATGCCCTGCAGCATTTCCGTCTGGGGAACGCCACGGCGACCGAGTTCGGGAATGACATCACAGCCCTTCCCGACAAGGGCTCCTGGGGAGGTCTGGACCTTACATCCTCCCATTCGGTACTCTCCTGTATGAGGGACAGCAAGGTCTCCGACAATGTCACCATAGCCCTTGCCCGCTTCAACCTAAACCACACCATCAGCGCCACCAAGCGCACAGCCTCAATCGACGGTGACAACTCCGAATGGGCTGACACGGACGAGGCACTTTTCATTGGCTCAAAATGCCAGGCGCAGGCCACACTCAGATGCTCCTGCGACGAGGACAACTATTATTTCCTTGTGGAAGTGCTCGACAACACTCTGTCCACCAGCGACTTCGGTTACATCCTCCTCTCCCCTGACGACGGGACGGGCAAGGTCTCAAGCAAGGCAAGGAGAATCCGTTTCGGCTGCCAGGGGCTCAAAAGCGCTGACATCTATGCGGGAGGTTGGAAGGAATACTCTTTCGGGGCATCCGCAGTCTCGGCCTTCGAGGGCACCACGACCGACAAGAACGACACGGACAAGGGTTTCATCACCGAGATATGCGTTCCACGGGCGGCAGTAGAGCCGCAGGGAGGCAGGATTCTGGTCGATTTCGGATATTTCGACGCATCGGCGAATGTAGAGGATGTCATCGCGGACGCGAATTCCACGACAGGATGGATTCCTGTCGTGGTGGAATGACATATATATAAGATATATAAATATATATAACATAAAGATATATGAAATATATGAGAATATGTGCCGTCCTCCTTTTGTGCTGCGCGTCGTCCCTGCTTTCGCAGGCGGGCGTTCCCGGACGATGGAGCGTGGAAAAGGCGGAGAGATGGGCATCGGACAAAGGCTGGATCGTGGGCTGTGACTATGTGACGGCGACGGCGATCAACCAGATCGAGATGTGGCAGGAGGAGAGTTTCGACCCCGAGTCAATGGACAGGGAGCTTGCTATGGCGGAAAGCCTCGGATTCAACACGGTCAGGGTGTTCTTCTCTAATCTGGTTTACACGGCAGACCCGAAAGGATTCAAAAGGCGTTTCAGCCTTTTCCTCGACATCTGCGGGAAATACGGCATACGCGCCCTTCCGACATTCTGGACCAACGGGGGCAAGTGCGTGAATCCGCATCTCGGGAAACAGCCCGACGCAATCAAGGGCGACCACAACTCGCAATGGGTGATGACCCCAGGGGCGGAATATGTGAACGACCCTTCGAAATGGGATGAACTGGAGAAGATGGTCAAGGACATCATACGGACCTACCGCAACGACGACAGAATCCTGATGTGGTGTCTCTACAACGAGCCGGAGAACCTGCGCAGGGGCGTGAGGACATCCGTGCCGCTTATGGAGGCCACTTTCCGTTGGGCGCGCTCGTGCAGACCGTCCCAACCGCTGACCGCTCCCGTGTGGAGAGAGGTGGGGGTAAAGGGGACAAGCCTTCCGGAAGCCACATTCGCCCTTGAGAACAGCGATGTCATCTCATTCCACTGCTACAGCAATGGGGAGATTCTTGAGAAGATGATCCTCTCGTTCCTTCCCTACGGGAGGCCGATGGTATGCACGGAATATATGAGAAGGCCTGTCTCGACATTCGAGGAGGCGATGCCAATATTCAAGAAATACAATGTCGGAGCCATCAGCTTCGGGCTCACGGCAGGAAAATGCAATTTCAACTACCCTTGGAACAAGGTTGACAAGGACGGGAACTCCATCCCTTGGGAGAGCGAGCCGAAAGTCTGGTTTCACGACATCTTCCGCCTTGACGGGACACCTTGGAACGGGGAGGAAGTCAAGTTCATCAGAAGGATGACCGGAAAGATTATTCATAGATGATGCGGTTTTTTGAAGATTAATATACCTATTTAAAGACTCAATAACATGAAAACTAAGACATTTATCAAGTCGCTCTGTGCGATTTCACTGGCAGGACTGTTTATGGTCTGCTGTTCAAAACCGGAACTCCAACCCGATCCCGAGCCGGAAGTTCCGGAAGTGCCCGAGGAGCCGGAAGTGCCCGAAGAGCCTGAAGAGCCGGCCGTAGGGGAAACCGTGACACTCGAGATAACTGCCGAAGGGAACTGGACCGAGGCAGACCAGATAGGTCTGAGGCTGCCTGCGGGGAAATCCCTGAATGTCCCCGCATCCTACAAGGACGGCAAATTCTCGGCACAGGTGCAGACTCCTGCAGAAGGGGCACAGGTGCTTGCCTACTATCCTTACAGCGAACTTGCCGCCGACGGGAAATTCATACTTGAACTGCCTGCATCGGTGACGGGAAGCGAGGAACTTCCGTCCGCAATGACTGCTGTTCCCGCAGCAATATCAAAGGTTGAGCAGACCATCGGCCTCAATCTGGTGTTCCAGAAAGTTACGGGTGCAGTCGAATTCAGCCTGAAGGATGCCACGGAAGGAGGGACTCTCTCAGGAAAGGCCGTCACAAAACTGACAGTCACATCGGATTCAAACATAGCGGGCAAATTCGCAGTCAACATCAGCGACGGTGCGGTCACCCCTTCAGAAGGAGTCAAGAGCGTGACCATAACTCCGGCCGAGGGCACCGTTTTCGGGACTGAGCCTCTGAAATTCCGTATTGCAGCCGTGCCGGGAAACTGGTCAGGCTCCGTAAAAGTTCAGACGGAAGTGTCGGAACAGGAATTCACAGTCAGCGGAATCAATGTCAGCGCTGGAGAGACCTCCGCTTCATCATTGGACTACACGGTGGCATACAAGCCATACACAGGAATCACATCCGCAGAGGAGTGGAACTCATTCATAGATGCGATTGTGGCAGGAGACTACTCACTCTTCGTGAATCCGGAGACTTCTGAAGTTGACCTGAACGCCGACATCGAGTTTGAGTTGCAGCCGAATTATCCTTACGATGCGGAAAAGAATGCGGTCGAATTCAACGGAGTCCTCAACGGGAACGGCAAGTCCCTGACCTGCCAGGCATTCACCCGTCCGCTTTTCAGCGAAATCGGCGAGAACGGAACGGTCAAGGACCTCAACATCAGAGGAGCGTTCAATTCATTCTCCAATGCAGGTGAGGCAGGCAACGCCACCATTGCGAAAGTGAACAGAGGCCAGGTGCTCAGATGCACCAACTACACCAACACCGAGGTGTCCGTGACCTCATCCACAATCTGCGGGACAATCGTCGCACATAACGGAGGACTGATCGAGAACTGCAAGAACTACGGCAACATCAAGATTTCCGCAGCTATGGCATCATCCACTGCCGGAGGATATTACGGAGGAGGAATCGCCGCAATCGGCCACACGGTCGAGGGCTCTTCCACAAACACAGACGGAAGCCTCAACACGACGGAGAACTGCCGCCCGGGCAGGTTTAGCGGATGCGAGAACCACGGAAATATCGAAATCTACACCACCGGAGGTGCTGCACCTATCAAATCCGGCTTCGGAGGCATCTGCGGAGTGGTTTATCTTGACGGAGTGAGATTCGAGAACTGCGTCAACACAGGAAACATCACAAGACAGGACAACGGAGCGGCCACCTCACAATATTTCTCTTCAGTCGGAGGAATCCTCGGAAGGTCCGCCGCCACAAATGTCCCGGCCAAGACATACGGAGCGATTGACGCGAATGCCACTGCCAACGGATACTACACCGTCATCACAGGGTGCTCCAACAGCGGGAAGATCACCAACCACTGCCGCCACTCCAACGGTGTCATAACCACAGACACAGGAGCCAGAAAAGACGCGACGGGAGGAATCGTCGGAGTAATCTGCGGAAAGGACAAGACCGCCGAGATCACAGGATGCTCCAACACGGGCGACATCCTCACAGGCTGGCCTGCAGTATCCTCAGGAGTCTCCGGAGGAATCGCCGGAACAGCCAACAACACCCTGATTTCAGGATGCTCAAGCAAGGCTGTGGTCGGCGGCGAGCCAGACAATCCATTGGGAGCAGCAGGCGGAATAGTCGGAATCGCATTCTCTGATGTGACCGTCACAGGTGCGACTGCAGCCAACGACATCACCATTTACACAGCCAGCGGCAAAACATCATATTATGGGCTTTGCTATGGAATCATAATCACTTCGGCATCAATCGAATCAGGTTCGGATTTCAGCGGGAGCAAGATTATGGTCTCCGGTGTTGCGGAGAGTATCGACAGTGATAATTTCGTTTCATTCCTGACCTCAGCCTCAGGAAAGGATGCCACCGTTCCTGAAGGCGGAGCCAAATATAAATAATTTGTTATGAACGGCAGAAAAACATTTTTTCTCGCCACAGTCCTGACAATTGTCATCGGGTGCGGAAAACAGTCCGCACCCGTATATCACCAGACGATTGATTCAGCCGAGATAGAGAAGGTACGCTCTTTTGTCAGCACGGCTTCGGAGGAGGGGGGCTATTGCACATCCCTCGAATCGACAGCCTACGGGACAAGAATCGGGATGTCGGACGGGACTGAATTCCGCATCTTCCAGACCTTTCCGATAGTGGAGATGGACAGTGAGGGGAATCTGACCTGCAAAGGAACGGACACGGGCATACGCCTCGATGTCAGAAGTTCCTGGTATGGAGCTCCGCACACATCCGTCAGAGAAGACAGGATTCTGGAGATAGAGGGGAAGCCCTCAGGGGTGACCTCAAGGGGAGCCGTCATCATCGACTGCGGAAAATACTTGTATTTCTGCTTTGACGACGGTACCGTCGCATTGCCGAGCGAACTCAGGGAGAGATTCAATCCTCCTCTGCCACGGGACAAGGGCATACTTAAAGTGCTTTTCGTCGGCAACAGTTTCAATGTGGACGCCACGGCGCACCTTCCGGGAATCCTTGCCGCCAACGGGACACGCAGAGTCCTGATGGGCAGGACATATCACGGAGGATGCACCCTCCCGCAGTACGATGAGAACTACTCTGCCCAGAGGCACTGCTCCTACCGCGTCTGCCGTCCGGGAGAGGACGACTGGGACGGGGACGAGGAATATGACACCAACCTCGAATATGCCGTGAACGCGGAGGACTGGGACATCGTGACATTTATGGAATATACGGAAAACCAGTGCTGCTGGAGTTGGGACGAGACCGAGAAAGGACATATAAACTCATTGATAGACAAAGTCTTTGCGGCACATCCCGAAAAGAGGCCGACAGTGATGTTTATGCTGACCCAGACTTTTGCGGCACAGTCCTCCCTCATCAGCACATATTTCGGAGGGGACCAGATGCAGATGTACTCCACAATCACCGACTTCGCGGGGAAGGTCCTTGAGGACACCTGCATCGATGATGTGATCGCGACAGGCACGGCTGTGCAGAACCTCAGGACATCAAGCCTCAATGCGGACAAGGTGCAGGACCTCAGCAGGGACGGCTACCATCTCGACTACGGAGTCAGCCGCTACGCCGCCGCCTGCACGGTCTTCTACAACATTTTCGAGCCTTGCCTCGGACTTGAACTGGACGGAAATTCCTTCAGGTTCACCGAAAAGATAGACCTTTCCACCGCCCACTCGATTCCTGTGACCGACACGAATGTGGGGCTTTGCAGGCTTGCCGCAAGGGCGGCGACAGACAATCCTCTGGAAGTGACAGACTTTAGCAGATTCTAAGATGAAAATCCCAAAAGCATACCTTATTGTTGCGGCATCCTTGACATTCCTGGCAGGATGCTCGAAAGAAGAGATGCCGCCGGCGCAGGAGAGCGCTGCGGATGTGACGGAAGGCAAGGCCGAGGTGACCGTTGAGATTCCCTCGAACTTGATTGCTGAGGAGACCGTCGTGCTGGAAAGAATGTCGCTTCTGGACACGGTTATCGTCTTCAATCCTCCTGTGGCATTGACCGAAAACATCTTCGTCAGATTCGGGACAGCCCCTTTCACAGTGCCCGAAGGAGGCATTGAAGTGGTCTTCAGGACTGAAGGCGGCAGGGAATTCTCATCAACGGCACTTTCAGGACCGGATGATGCAGGAATCAAGGTTGAGGACGGGGAGAAATTCAGTTTCTATGTGCCGAGCGCGGACCCGTTCATCCCTTGCACCTTCCCCGTTGTCTATCCTTTGGGGAAGAATCCCGATGCGAGGACAGGCTATTACAACTACTCCGACGACCAGCCCGACTGGAGAAACCTCGGCATCTGGAGATGCTTCGCACAGAAACAGTCCTGGGCGAAATGGGTGAAAGTCTCAGACCCGTCTTCAAGATTCACCCAGATCAGGGAGATGGCGAACACGGGAGAAATCGGGAGCATAGGGCTCAAAGGTATCTGGACAGGTGACTATTTTGAGTTCACCTTCCCTGTAGAAGGCATCAAGGCAGGAAGCACGGTTTCCTTCAACGCTCCGTTCTACGGCCGCCAGCAGCCTGTATTCTGGACTGTGGAATGGCTCGACGGAGGGGTATGGACAAGGGACACGGCCCCAGTCACGACCTGGGAGAATTCGGTGACCCTCGAAGCCTCTTTCGCGACCCGCCTCTACGGGGTGGTCATTGACTACAGTTTCACTCTGAAGAACCCCATTGAGAGAGGGGAACTCAAAGTCCGCCTCATCTGCACGGACGGCAGATACCAGGCCGACACAGCCACAGGGACAGTCGTGGAGAGGTCTCTGCCATACAACAACGGGACCGCATATTACTCACCGTTCTACTTCTATTGCGAGGGCTCGGGGGTCAATGCCTTCACCTGGGATATAAAATAATATATATAATATATGAAAAAATTTCTTCTTACAGCCGTCTTGACGGCTCTTGTCCCTCTTGCCGCTTCCGCCCAGGAAGTGAAGGCATACGAGGGGACCGTCACAATGCCGACATATCTCCTTGATCCTGCGGAGAAAGCCCCTATCTTCGAAAGGGACTGGTCCTATCAAAGGGCAAAGAGAAGCGTCTATCCATATCCCCTCAACGACAATATGACGAGGGTGAAGAAGGATGTGACATACGATTGCCTGTATCTCGAAAACGAATATGTGAAACTTTGCATCCTTCCCGAAATCGGAGGAAGGCTCCTTTACGCGGTTGACAAGACCAACGGCTACGACATATTCTACCACAACGAGGTGGTGAAGCCAGCCAATGTCGGAATGACGGGGGCGTGGATCAGCGGAGGAGTGGAATGGAACGCCTTCCACCATCACAGGCAGACCAGCCATATCCCGTGCGACTGGAAGATTGAGGCTTCCGAGGACGGCTCCAGGACAATCTGGATCGGGGAGACCGAGTACCGCCACAGGATGCAGTGGGCAATCGGCATAACTCTCCACCCGG
>JBJEJS010000249.1:0-11318 GCA_051878235.1 Candidatus Cryptobacteroides sp. | reverse complement strand
GTAGTACATACCGTTCATCGTTATTCCTTCAGGCGCGAAGATCATTGCGTCCGTAACGCTGCCGACTGAGGCAGGAATGTCTTTGAGAGTTATTTTCCCGTGAGTTACAAGACGCTCGAAAATCATAGGGATCTCCATTCCTGAGGTGATTGTCTCGTATTCGTACTTTGAGATGGCAAGCATTACATCTGCATTCGGATCAAACGATGTCTCTGTCGGAGACTGTCCGTTTCCCGTAGGGTCCGTTCCGATCTGAACGAACCAGTCCCAGACTCCGACATTTCCCACGCCCCCGGCGGCCGATGCAGGATAGACGGCGTGGAAACGATATTTCCCTTTCGATGTCGGGAAGGTGTAGTATTCTGTTTCTTTCAAGGAAAACTTCGCGACCTTTCCTCCATCCGAGACCTTCGCCTCTTCTGATGTCAATGTCCCATATCCGAAAAACCGCTTCGGAACATCCACACCGGTGCCGTCATAATATTGTTTTTCCGTCTCGTTGCTGTTGGAGATGGCAAAACTCAGATACTCTCCTGTCCCATTCCACAGTACTGATTCGGTTGAGGGGTCATAGTAAGTCTTGCTGTCCGGCTCATCAGCGGGTTTTTCCCCGGTGAAATATATGGTGACTCTTTCCTGAGGCGTCACATCCGCATCAAATTCTTTCAAATCGCACGATGCGGACAGACACAATGCCGCGCACATCAGAATGACGGCTTTTTTATTTTCAAGTGTTTTCATTTCAAGATAATTTTAATAGTCGCCATTGTCAGTCTTTCCGTAGCCATTGTCGGCACTGTTCGTGTCTTCTCTATCCAGGTCGTAATTGTCGAAGATGCTGTCACAGATGACCCTTTCAGGGCAAACCGCCGTGTAAAGAGTGACCTGCGGAGGGGTGTAGAAAGTTTGCTGCTGTCTGTTCATTGTCCAATATTTTGAAATGGTTTTGGAATAATCATATCCTGCGGAGGAAATCCGCTCCGCAATCCCCACAAAGTTAGTTTCGGAGGGGGTATGCGGATTTTAATATTGGAACAAATTCTTTGAAAAATGGAACAAAATGCCCCTATCTGTCGTTGCGGAACTGGACAGGGGTCTTCCCGACGGCCTTCTTGAAGAGGGTGCTGAAATAGGTCGGGTCGTCGATTCCGCATCTGTGCGCAATCTCCCAGACAGGAAGTCCTGTTGTCAGGAGGAGTTCTTTTGCGGTGGATATGCGGATGCTGAGGACAAGGTCTGTGGTGGTGCCGCCATTGATGGACTTCACCTTCCTGTTCAGGTGGGTGCGCGAGATGCACATCTTTGAGGCGATTTCCTCGAAATCCACTTTCCCTGAACTCATTGCCTGCCGTATGTGGCTCTCAAGGCTTTCCATAAAGACCTTGTCAGGGATGTTCTGACGGCTCACGGCCTGCTCCTTATCGTCTTCGCCCTTGTCCTGAGGCTTCCCGGCTGCGGAGCGTCTTCTGCGGATGACTAAGGCCGATGCCGCCGCAAGAATCACAATCACAAAGAGGACAGCACCCGACAGAACAAAGAGCCTTCTTCTGTAGCGGTCCCTGTCCGCCTGAAGTTCGTCGTTCTGCCAACGGGCGTGCATCTCGTTCAGCCCCTTGTTCATCTCGCTGTCGTAGATGGAGTCCCTCAACTGGCCGTAAACAAGCATCTGCCTTGCGGATTCCGCGGGATCGGACCTCATCAGGGCCTTGCTCAGGCCGAGCCGTGCGCGGCTTTCATTGTAAAAGTCGTGTCTTTGCGAGAACACTTCAACGGCATCCCGGAAGAAATTTGCCGCGGCCTCTGTGTCTCCTTGCTCCAAAAGTATTTCTCCCATCAGATTGCAACTTATTGCCCAAGACTGCAGATTCCCGGCATCCTTGAGGACCGGAATAGCCTTTTCAAGACAGTCCTGAGCAAGGGAAAATTCCCCCAATGCAATATAAGCCGCCGCCATCTGTGACAGCCTGATGGCAGCCTTGTCCTGAAGACCCATTGCGGAGTTGATTTCGTAGGCCCGCCGGGAATATTCGAGACTTTTCTCCTCCTGTGCCATACTGTGGTAAATCTCCGCAGCCATCCCGCAGCGCACCGCAAGTTTCAGGGAATCCTTTTCCTGCTCGCAGAGACGGATTGCCTCAAGGATGTATTTCTCTCCCTCCTCCGCCTGGCGCGAGGCAAGGCAGATTCCCGCTATTGTGTTGAGGGCGTATGAGATGCGGCCGATGTCATTCTGCCCGCGTCCTATCTCGAGGGTGCGTTTGGCGTATTCAAGCGCGGTGGGCCAGTCCGACTTCCTGAAGTAAAGGATAGACAGGATGTTTGCGCAGTCGGCCTCCAAAAGCGGATTCCCTGCCTTTGCGCACAGGGGCATCGCCTTCAGGGAATATTCCATCGCCTTCCCGTAGTCCTGCCTGTCGAAATACCATTCCCCCGCCCAGTACCAGGTGAGCGCCTTTATGCTGTCGGCCCTGCACAGTTGCGTGGGAGGGATGATTATTTCCCCGTCCGTGAATTCCTCCTGTTCAAGAATGTCGAAGAACTGCCTGGCAGTCTGCACGGCCTCCGCCCCTTTCCTTGAGTCGAATGCCCGTATGAGCGAATCGGCCTTGTCCCCGTTCCCGTCGGATGACGGGACATTCAGCGCGGCGGCAGCCGTCGCCATATATACCGTATATGTTATATATAATAGAAAGTGTGTTCCCATAGGTCCCATATTTCCTTACAAAAATAAGAAATTATGGAAATAAAATGTTATTATTGCAGAATGTGTCAGAAATATATTTACAGATGAAAGCATATATAGAAAAAAACAGGGAGAGATTCTTCGAGGAACTTTTTTCCTTATTGAGAATCCCGTCAATCAGTTCATCGCCCGCGAACAAAGGGGATATGCAAAAGTGTGCGCAGCGGCTTGCGGAACTCCTGCTTGAGGCGGGGGCGGACGAGGCTGCGGTGTATGGTACTGCGGGTCATCCTGTCGTCTTCGGAAGCCGCAAGGTGGAGGGCGCGCTCGGGACCGTGCTGGTGTACGGACATTATGATGTGCAGCCTGTCGATCCTCTGGAACTTTGGAAGTCGGACCCTTTCGAGCCGCAGATCCGTGACGGGGCCATATATGCCAGGGGGGCGAATGACGACAAGGGACAGTTGTTTATGCATCTGAAGGCATTTGAGTATATGGTGCGTGAGGGTGGCCTGAGGCATAATGTCAAGTTCATCTTCGAGGGGGAGGAGGAAATAGGAAGCCCGTCGCTTGCTGACTGGGCCCGGGAGCACAGGGATATGCTCGCCGCCGATGTGATTCTCGTCTCCGACACGACAATGATTTCGGAGGAGGTGCCTTCAATAAACTGCGGAATGAGGGGGCTTTCGTATGTGGAGGTCAAGGTGACGGGTCCTGACAAGGACCTGCATTCAGGTCATTACGGGGGAGCGGTGGCGAATCCTGTCAATGTGCTCTGCGAGATGATAGCCTCCCTGATTGACAAGGACGGGAGGGTTACCGTGAAAGGCTTTTACGATGATGTGGTGGAACTTTCCGGCCAGGACAGGGCCCAACTCGCCCGCGCTCCGTTTGACCTGGACGAGTACAAGAGGTTCCTTGACATAGAGGAAGTGCGGGGGGAGAAGGGCTACACCACATTGGAGCGCACTGGAATCCGCCCTTGCCTCGATGTGAACGGCATCTGGGGAGGCTTCATAGGGGAGGGCGCAAAGACCGTCCTGCCTTCCGAGGCGCACGCGAAAATCTCGATGAGGCTTGTCCCTAACCAGGACAGCGCAAAGATAAGCCGTCTGTTCTGCGAGCATTTCAAGGCGATTGCGCCTGCCTGCGTCAAGGTGGAGGCGACTCCTCATCACGGGGGAGACGGCTTCCTCATCCCGATTTCCTCAAAGGCCTACCGTGCGGCTTCCAGGGCGATGACCGAGGTGTACGGCATCGAGCCTGTGCCGAGCAGGGGCGGCGGGAGCATCCCGATTCTGGCGGACCTCCAGAGGATTCTCGGAATAGACCCGCTCCTGATGGGATTCGGGCTTGAGAGGGACACAATCCATTCCCCTAACGAGAGTTTCCTGTTGAAGCAGCTTTTTGCGGGAATGGAGTCCATTGCCCTTTTCTATCGGTATTACTGTTAGACTGACGCTCAATGAACAGACAGCAACTTTACGGACAGATAAAGACCAAAGGCACAATGCTTTGTGTCGGTCTCGATGTGGATTTCGAGAAAATGCCCCCTCACATTCAGGCCCTTGCATCAAAGGGTGAGGTCGCCGCAATGGGACGCCTGTTCAAGGGCAGGGCGCGCTCCATAATCGAATTCAACAAGGCAATCATAGATGCCACAGCGCAGCATTGTGTCGCGTACAAGCCCAATCTGGCGTTTTACGAGTGCTACGGCACCGACGGGCTACGCGCATTGGAGGCTACCGTCGAATACATCAGGCTCAACTGTCCCGATATGTTTCTCATCGCGGATGCGAAAAGGGGGGACATAGGGAACACCGCGAGGATGTATGCGAAGACATTCTTCGAGACTATGGACTTCGATGCCGTGACTGTGGCCCCTTATATGGGTGCTGACAGCGTGACACCTTTCCTCGGCTACAAAAACCGTTGGGCGATTGTCCTCGCCCTGACATCCAACCCGTCCGCGGCACGTTTCCAGTATGCCGACAGGGACGGGAAACCTCTGTACAGGGCTGTGATGGAGGATATGATGGATATTTCCTCCCCCGACAATATGATGTTTGTGGTGGGGGCGACCAAGGCTGACAGGCTGAAGGAGATAAGGTCGTTCTGCCCTGACAATTTCTTCCTCGTGCCTGGAGTCGGTGCCCAGGGCGGAAGCGCCGAGGAAGTCATCAGAAACGGCTCCAACGCGCTCGGAGGACTTCTGATAAACTCCTCCAGAGGGATTCTCTATGCGGATTCCACAGAGGATTTCGCCCGCGCTGCAGGGGATGAGGCTGCCGCCACGGCATCTTTACGCGGTCTGTGATTTCGCTGTCCTCCCTCGTAAAGCGGCCCGGATTATTCCCCAAGAATTTTTGCAAGACCTCCCTCTGCGGTTTCCTTATAGACTGACGGGAGGTCTTTTCCCGTCTGCCTCATCACATTTACCACCTGGTCGAAGGAGACCCTGTGCCTCCCGTCCGTGTAGAGGGCGTAGATGCTTGCGTCAAGGGCCCTTGCCGCCGCGTAGGCGTTCCTTTCTATGCAGGGAATCTGCACAAGCCCGCAGACAGGGTCGCAGGTGAGCCCGAGATGATGCTCCAGTCCCATTTCCGCAGCGTATTCAATCTGCGAGGGGCTTCCGCCCATCAGTTGGGCTGCTGCTGCGGCCGCCATTGCGCACGCCACCCCGACTTCTCCCTGGCAGCCCACCTCCGCACCTGAGACCGAAGCGTTTTGCTTCACGACATTCCCGATGATTCCCGCTGTGGCGAGGGAACGGATTATCCTCCTGTCGCTGAATCCATAGACTTTCTTGAGATGGTAGAGCACCCCCGGCAGAACTCCGCAGGAGCCGCAGGTGGGTGCCGTCACTATTGTGCCGCCGCAGGCGTTCTCCTCACTGACCGCAAGCGCGTATGAGAAAATCAGGCCCCTTGTGCGAAGCACATCCTTGTAGCCCCCGGCCCTGATGAAATATCCTGAGGCCTTCCTCCTGAGATGCAGCGGACCGGGCAGCGAGCCCTCCTGGTCGATTCCCCTCTCGACAGCCTCGCACATCACCCTCCAGACCAGTTCCAGATGATCCCAGAAGCCGGGCCTGCCGCCCTCGTGGGCATCGACATATTCCCAGAAATCCTTTCCGTTGGAGTTGCACCAGTCGAGGATTTCGGAGAGGTTGTGCAGGTCGTAGCAGTCTTCGGACTCGTCAGGCAGGGGATGCTCCATACAGATTATGTCCCCTCCTCCTATGCTGTAGTATGTCCAGTTGTCGTAGATGTCCCCGTCACGGTTGACGGAGGCGATTCTCATAGCGTTCTGGTGCACGGGAAGATATTCCTTTGGCCTCCATTCGATGTCGATGTCTCCCTGCCTCCTCTGGTTGTTGTCGAGGGTGTCCTTCTCGCTCCATCTCCACGAGGAATATGCCTCGCGGATTGCCACATCCGTCAGGTGGCCCTTGCCTGTGGCGGCAAGCGAGCCGTACAGGATCACCCTCAGATGGTCTGAGTCGGGATGGCTCTCAAGATATGAGCGCACCGCCTTGTAGGGTCCCATAGTGTGGCTGCTGGACGGGCCTTTGCCGATTTTATATATTTCAGAAATGCTCTTCATTGCAGATATTCCCTTACTTCACCCAAGTGTCGAAATATTCCGTGACCTTGTCCATCAGATGCACCCTCTCCATCCCGACCATATTGTGCTCGGCGACAGGGTAAGGGAAATAGTCCACCTGGACATTGTTGTTGATGCACTCCTGCACGAAACTCAGGCTGTTCTGCCAGACGACCACAGGATCTACAGCCCCCTGGCAGACAAGGAGTTTCCTCTTGAGTTCGGCCGCCTTTGGAATCAGGCTTGTCCTGGCATAGCCCTCGGCGTTCTCCTGCGGGGTGCCCATATACCTTTCCCCGTACATCACCTCGTACCATTTCCAGTCGATGACAGGTCCGCCCGCGACACCCGCCTTGTAGATGTCGGGATAATTCGTCAGAAGGGAGATGGTCATAAACCCGCCGTAACTCCATCCGTGCACACCGATTCTTTCGCGGTCAACCCAAGGCTCCTTCATCAGTTCCCCAAGCCCTGCAATCTGGTCGGCCATCTCTGCCTGCCCGCATTGCCCGTAAATCTCCTGCTCGAACTCAAGGCCCCTGTTCTGGGTCCCCCTGTTGTCCTGCACATAGACTATCCATCCCCTCTGCGCCATATACATCTCCCACCTGCGGAGTTCCGCCCCCCAAGTGTCCCTGACCATCTGCGAGTGCGGACCGCCATAGACATAATGGATGAGGGGATATTTCTTCTGCGGGTCGAAGTCCTTTGGCAGCACGAGGCGGTAGAAATTGTCATATTTCCCGTCCGCGCTCCTCACTTTTCCGAGGATTATGGAAGTGAAGGCATATTCCCTTGTCGGGTCTTCAACTCTTTCGAGGTTGCGCCTCGACTTCCCGTCGGTGGAGCATATATCCGTGACATACGGTGTCCTTGTGTCGCAATAACTGTCTATGAACTGGCGGTAATCGGGGCTTAACGAAATACGGTGCCATCCTGACGCCTCCGTGAGCCTTGTCCTGCGGCCTGTCCTTATGTCCTGCCTGAAAAGGTGGCTCTCGATGGGGGAGACCTCCGCCGAGGTGTAATAGACATAGCGCCCGTCATTCCCGAGATATTCCACATCTGCGTCCGTGACGGTCAGACGGCTGACGCTCCCGAGGGTGTCGCACAGGTAGAGGTTTCTCCAACCGTCCCTGTTCGCGCTCCTGTAGAGGAATCTGTCGGAACGGCCCTTGAGGAAATACAGGGGGTCGAGAGGCTCGACATATCTGTCGTTGTCCTCGGTCAGAAGGGTCCTGACCAGATGTCCGTCGGCCGTGTCATACATATTGAGCCTGAGGTGCCTCTGGCTTCTGTCAAGCACCTGCACGTAGATTCTCCTGCCGTCGGGGGCCCAGGTGACTCCAGTCAGGTATCTGTCCGCGCCGAAGTCGTCCGCCTTGATGTGGAGGGTGTCCCTGGAGGCGAGGTCATAGATGCAGAGCCTGAGGATTTCGGACGGCTCTCCCGTCATCGGGTATTTTATGTTTTTCAACTGTCCGCGAGGCGCTGTGATGTCAAGCAGGGGGAAGTCCGCCACACGGCTCTCGTCCTTCCTGTAGAAGGCGATTCTTGTGCTGTCAGGAGACCAGAAGACCCCGCCTTCGATGCCGAACTCATTGCGGCTCACATATTTCCCATATACTATGTCCTTGCTCTCGGGAACGGCCACAGGGACTGTCGTGCCGTCGGACAGGTGCAGGTACAGCCCGTTGTCCTCATTGAAGGTGTATTTCCCGTGAGGTTTTGCGGGTGCGGGCCTTTCCGCCTTCACCGCCTCATATCCTTTCCCTTTGCTTTCCCATTTCCAGAATGACGGTCTGGGACTGAGTTCACGGGAGAGGATGGTCTCTTCCATCGTGAGCATCCTTTCCCCCTCGTTTGCAGGACGCACCTTCAGGGTGTCACCTGGAAAATCCGCGGCAAGGCAGGCACAGGATAATGCCAGCATTGTCGCCACAAATGCCGTTTTTCTCATAAATGTCTGATTTTACTGTCAATGGACGGCGAGGATTCCGTCAACCACATATTTCTGCTGTCCCCTCCACGGCAGCACTCCGAGGTATTCCTTGTAACTCAACTCGACGGTCTTTCCCGCGCACCGCATCAGGGAATCCGCAATCGCCTTGTCGGTGACGGAGAAGTCGAATTCGTAGGACTGCACCGTAGGCGCGCCCGTCTTGGCGTTGTTGCCCCGGAAGCCTGCCTGGATGAGCCTTCCCTCGTAGGTCTTGAAAACATATCCCTTATATACCACAAAATTCAGTTCTCCCGCCTTCACTCCTTCGCCGAAGACGAAGTAGAATCTGAAGAATATGAATCCTGCCAGGGCAAGCACAAGGACCGCCGTCGTCCAGAGAATGATTTTCTTTTTCATATTCAGTCAAATATTGTATTGTCTTCCTCCATAATGCCCGCGCTGACCAGAAGCCCGATGAAAGGGGTCTGCTGCCGTTTGATGTAGGGCTTCACCTGCGAGACATTTATGAAGTCCCACGACTTGCTTGCGTCGTATGCTTTGACAAAGTCCTTGCCTGTGAGGTATTCCCCCTCGACAGCCCTTTTGGTGCCCGGGGTCCCGCCTTTGACAAAAATGCAGCTGCCAACAAATGTCGCGCTGTAGGTTATGCCCGTGACGGAAGTGAACGATCCTTCCGCCTTGACATATTCCACGACGATGTCCCACGCGGCGGCACCGTCAAGCCTTTTGTATTCAGGTCTTATTTTCATCGCCCAGTCTATAAAGTTCCGATAAGTTCCTTCATCCTCTTGCGGACGGGGGCGTTGCGGTACAGGACATCATACACCATATCCGCTATCGGCATATCCACCTTGTGGCGGAAATTTATATGCCTTATACATTCGGAGGCATAGTAGCCTTCCGCAATCATAGTCATCTCGTTCAGCGCGCTCCTGACCGTGCAGCCCCTTCCTATCAGCAGCCCCAGCCTCCTGTTGCGGCTGTAGTTGGAATAGCAGGTCACCAGCAGGTCACCGAGATACTGGAAATCCATCGTGTCCCTCCCGAAAGGGTAACTTTCCGTCAGGAATCTTGTCATCTCCTTTGCGCAGCGCGAAATCAGGACGGCGAGAAAATTGTCCCCGTAGCCCAGTCCCGAGGCCATCCCGACCGCAATCGCGTAGATGTTCTTCATAATCGCGGCATATTCCACGCCGTAGATGTCCTGCGAGACGCTCAGATGAAGGCAGTCGCTTCCGATTTTCCCGCAGATGACCCTGGCGTTCTCCCCGTCGGTGCAGACCACCGAGAGGTATGACAGTTTACCCCGTCCTGCCTCCTCGGCGTGCGACGGCCCTGAGATTATGCCTATCTGCTTGTAGGACAGTCCGTAGGTGTCGTGCAGATATTCTACCACAGTCTTGTAGTCTCCGGGGATGATTCCCTTGATTGCCGAGATGACGAACTTGTCCTTCAGCGGCACGGTGAGTTCCGAGAGGAAGTCCTTCAGGAAGGCTGACGGAGTTGCCATAATGACAATCTGCGCGTTTGACACCACCTCGTCAAGGCTTCGCAGGGGATGGATCAGGCTCCTGTCGAACTCGACATCATTCAGATACTTGGGATTGCGGCCTTCCGTGCGCAGACCCTCCAGCACCTCCTCGTTCCGGATGTGCCACCAGACTTCCTGCCCGTTTCGGACAAGGAGATTCACGATGGCGGTCGCCCAACTGCCGTAGCCGATGACGGCGCATCCCCCACGGCTGTCTATCCTGTAACTGTCTGATGTCGTATGTGTCTGTGTCTCAGTCATCTTGTCTTATGTTTCAGACGGTTTCGGGATGTCCGTCTGTCTCTCTCCATTTCTTCGGGGAGCAGCCCACCGTCTTGGTGAACTGGCTGTGGAAATTGGAACGGTCGCTGAATCCGCACATCTCCCCGATGATGTTGGTGGATGTGTCCCTGTTCTCAAGAAGCATCTTCTTCGCGTCCCCGATCCTCAGTTCTGTCCTCCAACTCCTGAAGTCCGCCTTCAGCACCACGGTGAAATACAACTGTAGCATTTCCCTGCTCGTTCCAAGTTCCTCCGCGATTTCCTCGCGGGTCTTGTCATATTCCCTGTATCTCTTCTCCTCGACCCACTTCTTTATGTTCTTCTCCAGTTTGCGGAACTCCTTTTCCCTTGCCTGGATGTTCGCCTCGCCATCCTCCTTCTTTGCCTTCTGAGGTCTGGACGGGAAGAGATTCTGTCCCGAAAGGGCCTTGTGCGCAAAGGCGTCGAGCACCATCTTGTGGCTGCCGAGGAATGAGATGAGGTTTGCCGTGAAATACAGCATAAACAATATGTACCAGGCTATATATATCTTCATAAAGCCGTTAGGCAGAAGCATATACACCAAAAGGAAAAGATCTGTCAGCATCGCTATTATATAACAGAACTTTATCCATTTGACCTTGTGTTCCTCGTCCTCGTCGTAATAGGTCTCCAGGGCCTTGATGGTCTTTTTGTAGGTCTTGTCGAAAAGTATGATGTACCAGATGCTCTGGCTTACGAAAAGTATAATGTTCACCGCAAGGGTCAGGTTCCTCAAGAACTCGTTGTCCCCAAGTGCGGTCTCCATCAGGCCGAATGAGGACAGCGCTATCAGGAATGTGTTTATCACAAAGACATGTCCTGGTATCTTCTTGTCGTCCAGAAGGTTGATCATTGAGTATGACATTGCCATCGACGAGAATGATGCCGCTATGAGCATTGTGTATGACGAAAATAGGTTGTAGTTCCATACTTCGTCATATTTGTGCAGTGAGAATGCCATCATAAAGCCGCAGACCAGAAAGGAGACCGCGACTGTGCTTTTCGCGTTCATCAGTTTTCTGGCGTATTCGGTCGGGGGCACTTTTATCAGCATCAATATGAAGGCCAGCATACACGAGTCGGTGCAGGCTAGCCATTGGATTGTGCGGATGTCTGATATATTGGTTAAGAACTCCATCTCAAAAGGGTGTGAAGTTGACGAAAAACGGCAATTTCTGCGTTGCAGGCTTTGTCAAAATCCTCACAACCATCAGGTTGCTGCGGTATTTGAC
>JBJEJS010000248.1:0-2261 GCA_051878235.1 Candidatus Cryptobacteroides sp. | reverse complement strand
CTCATCCCGATTCCCAATTCCATTATTCGCTCGAAGAAATTGCTGTCGTCTGCCATAGGAAAATTATTTTATGATGTCCGGACAATCTTTTATCATCTTCCACTCGCTCATACCGCTGCGCCACACAAATGACTCCACCGTGATGGTACCTGCACGGAGCATCTCGTTGAGGGCTGAAACGGTGTAGGGACCTTTCTGCTCCTGGCCTACGGCAAGTACATAACTGTTCTCCTGCTTGTCCTTGAAAACAGGAAGGACAACGTGTGAAGGAATACCCACCTGGGGAACATCGACCTGCATTGCCTTGATGCTTTCCTGAGCCTGGCGCATCAATTCAGCCGTCGGGTCACTCTGATTCAGAGTGTTCATCGTGTTAAAATCAAGAGGTTTCATATAATCACATATTTACAGGTGGTGGGACTGGAGGGACAGGAGGCATTCCGGGAACTGGTGGAGGACCGCCCGCAGGACGCTGGAACAGGGACGAGAGGGCCGGTATCTGCTTGAGAGGAGCCCACGCCGCCATACCCTCGCACCATCCGAGGGTGTCGCCGTTTGCCTGTCCCGAGCCGACCATCTGCGCGACCGTGTTCACATCGCAAGGCCCCACTTGGGCATTGTTCACATAAAGATAATAAGGCACGCTCATCTGGCTCGGGAGCGGAGGAGGAGCCTGCTGGGTCTGGCCTGCAGAAGCCATATTCTGCGCCATCTGTCCGCCCATCTGGTTCATCATATTCCCTACCTGGCCCGCAACGGATGCGCCCATCATCATACTTGTCATCATTCCTGCAGGATTCATATGTCCGTCTGTGCCGCCTCCGAGATTCATCGCACCCATTGAGCCCATATTCTGCATACCTGTCTTGAGGACTTCCGTCTGCTGGTTGAGTGCGTGCGCATTGATGAATGCGGACTCGCTTCCGAGTTTCATCTGGCGTGCAGCCTCCTCGGACTGGAGATGCTGGGCGAACTGCCCTTCCTCGCGCATCCTTGAGAGCATATCCTCCGTGTGGCCCATCTGGATGTCCGCCATACGCATCGTGGTCTGGTTTCTGACGAATGCGTCGGTCTCCATCGTCTGGCGCTGGATTTCGAAGCTGAGCAGGGCCGTCTTCTCGTTCTCCATATTGAAGAGATGTGCCTGGTCCTCGGTTATCCTCTTGAGCCTCTGATAACTTTCGCTCTCCTCGTTATATCTTATATCCGAAATATAAACTCCTGTGGCGAGGACACCGAAACGGTGGGCGATAGCATTCTGGAGACGGTTGCAGATGTACTGGCCCAGCTCCCCGATCAGACCGTTGAAGTGCATAATGAACACACCCGTATCCTTAGGGGCGTTGGCGACAATCTGCTTCACCTCCTGGGTGAGCATCGTCTTGAGTTTGTCCTCAAACTCGTCAAGGGAGGTGTCATTGCCTCCCCACGCCTCCATCAGGTATTTTATGTATTCGTTCTGTGTCGAGACCTCGAAGACGAGGGAGCCCTTTATTGACACCTGAATGTCGTAAGCCTTGTATTCAGGCTCTGCGGGGATGACCCTGAAAGAAGGGATGAAGAAAGGTATCTCCATACCCTTGGCGAGATTCACATAATAAATCTCTGCCTGGAAAGGTGTGCCTCCCGCGTATGCCAGCCCGACAATGGACGAAAGCACAGGCATATTGTCCGTCTTGATGACATCGTTGTAAGGACCTTTGATGACATCATATTCCTGTTCCTTTGAAGGATAAAGGAATATGGCGGCCTGACCCGGACGGACCGAAAGCCCGCTGCCGTAACGGATTGAATTCTCTTTCTTTGAACTTCCGACCGGGGAGTTTCTGTCCGGTCTCCATTTCCAGATCAGAAAATCCTTCTCGTCACAACGGATGGCGTCCATAATGCCGCCTTCTTTATTTTTACTGAACAATCCCATAACAAAAGGGTTTAGTGTTATTTAACTGCAATTACGAGGAGGCACAAAAGGACTACGAGGACAGCCGCCACTGCGATCCAAATTATGACATTCCTCTTTTTGAGGGCGGTCCTGCGCTCCTCCAGTCCGTTCACCACGGCAATGAAATTCTCAATCTCCCTGCTGACTTCCCTGTTCTTCCCGAAGAATCTCTTTGCCGTCTTGAGTTCCTCCTCAAAGCCGATTTTCTGCTTGGCGTAGGACTTCTCCGTGAGTTTAAGCACAAGGAAGACCACGAAAAGGACAAGGAAAAGGGCTGCCAAAATCCAGAACAGGCCCGCTGCGCTCAAAAGGGCGAACA
>JBJEJS010000247.1:0-2276 GCA_051878235.1 Candidatus Cryptobacteroides sp. | reverse complement strand
CAGAACGAGTTCCACTCGCCGACTCCGGGAGACATCTTCACAGGAAACTGGGAATGCGGCATCGGGCCAATCGACAGGATGAGGCTCGGTGACCAGAGCGACGCTCCCGCATATCTCAAGGACAACAAGGGGAAAAACCATTATTTCCTTCTGCCTCTTCTGCTCGGCATCATCGGTATATTCTTCCAGTTCGCAAGAGACAAGAGGGGTTTCTGGGTGACGTTCCTGATGTTCTTTATGACAGGAATCGCGATTGTGATCTACCTCAACCAGCCTCCTTACCAGGTCAGGGAGCGTGACTACGCCTATGCGGGCTCGTTCTATGCGTTCAGCATCTGGATCGGGTTTGCGGTGGCTGCCATATATTCCTGGATCCAGGATCTCGTCTCCAGAAAGGACGGGGCCTCACAGGGCGTTTTGACGGCGGCGGCAACGGCTGTATCCCTCTGCTGCCTCGGAGTGCCCGTGCTGATGGCGCAGCAGAACTGGGACGACCACGACAGGAGCAACAGGCGCACTGCGGTGGAGATGGCGAAGAACTACCTCAACTCGGTGGGACAGAACGGAATACTCATAACTCACGGCGACAATGACACCTTCCCTCTGTGGTATGCCCAGGAGGTCGAGGAAATCAGGACGGATGTGAGAATCTGCAACACTTCCCTGCTCGGGACTGACTGGCACATCGACCAGATGAAATATGCCTGCAACGAGTCCAAGCCTCTGGGATTGAGCGTCGGACCTGAACAGTACCTCTACGGCACGAATGAGTACATATTCATTTATGACACAAGGGAGACAGTCATCCCTATCAGCACGGTTATGGAGGTCTTCAGGCATCCTGAGGCGAAACTGCCTCTGCAGAGCGGGAGGAAGGTGGACTACATAATGTCACGCCGCATCAGCCTGCCTGTGAACAAGGAGAATGTCCTGAAATACGGCATCCTTGACAGTAAGTACGCCGACATCATTCCTGACGAGATCGTCCTCAACATCCCTAAGGACAAGGAATATCTGTCAAAGCCTGAACTCTTTATGCTCGACCTCCTCTCCAACTACCAATGGGACAGGCCTATAAATATGCTCAATATGGGAGGGGACATCAATATGGGGATAAAGGAATATCTCCAGTACGAGGGATTCTCATTCAAGTTCGTCCCGATAAGGAACAAGATGAAACAGACCGACATTGGCTTTGCGGATGCGGATGACCTCTACAGGAAGATGACTGAGGTTTACACCTGGGACGCCCTCAAGCAGGACAACTATTTCGTCGATTACCAGAATCTCTACACTTTCTGCGGAGTGATGTCGCAGAGAGGGGTGTTCGTGAACTGCGCGAAGGAGATGGTAAAGGCAGGAATGGACGACAAGGCGGAGGAACTTCTTGACAAGTGCCAGGAATGTGTGCCTGAATCGTCATTCCCTCTGGATATGTCATACCTCGGCTTCATCAACGAGCACAATGTGTTCGAGATGATTGCGACCTACTATGCCGTGGGGGCATCGGAGAAGGCCCTTGACCTGGCGGAGAGGTTTGCAGCGGAACTGATGGGGTCGGCAAGGTTCTATTTCAGTTTCTACGACTATGCCCAGTCCAATTTCGAGGAGACCTGCAGGTACATCTTCTATCTTGCAGATGTGCTTGAGCAGAACGGCCACAAGGAACAGGCGGACAGGATTCAGGAGGAACTGGAGAGTCTGGTCTCTTACAACGAATAGCATAATGGACACTTTTCTTGCAATTCTTGCGGTCATAGCGGGACTGGTCGGGATTGTGGGGAGCATCGTCCCTGCCATCCCTGGTCCACCCATCAGCTGGCTCGGTCTTCTGGTCCTCTATTTCAGGGGAGGAGTCAACGGGGCGGGAGAGCCTATGGGGCTGACATTCCTGCTGGTGTGGCTCGGCATCGTCGTTGCCGTCACGGTCCTGGACTATGTGGTCCCGATGTTCTTCACAAAGGCGACAGGAGGCACCAAGGCAGGGTCGGTCGGAACGATGGTCGGGATGGTGGCAGGACTGTTCATCCCTCCTGTGGGGATGATTCTGGGAGCCGTCCTCGGGGCGTTCCTTGCGGAAATCATCTGGTCGGGCAAGGATGCCTCGGGAGCATTCAAATCCGCGATGGGGGCTTTCCTGGGCTTCATAACAGGGACAGGGATGAAACTCGTGGCGACAGGAGTGATGTTATATTATATAATAGTATATATATAAACCATATTTTCTATGACTTTGGAATCACCTGAACGCAGTTGGAGGGACTACGAACTCATCG
>JBJEJS010000246.1:0-2277 GCA_051878235.1 Candidatus Cryptobacteroides sp. | reverse complement strand
AGATTTGCGGTGCGGCTGTGGGCAATGGTGACCGTGGCGTTCTCGTCCAAGAGAAGTTTTGAGACAGGGAGTCCCACAATGTTGCTGCGGCCGATGACCACAGCCCTTTTCCCCGCTATGGTCACCCCCGCCTTCTTCAGCAACTTAATGATTCCCTTAGGCGTGCAGGCTACAGTACAGGGCTGCTTCTGCCAAAGGGCGGCGACATTCAAAGGGTGAAAACCGTCCACATCCTTTTCACGGGAGATTGTCTCAATGACTTTCGCCTCACTTATATGCCCGGGAAGAGGCAGTTGGACAAGTATTCCGTCCACACTGCAATCCTCGTTGAGTTCCCTTATCACATCCAGAAGTTCCTCCTCTGATATGTCCGATGGCTTCCTGATGGTGGTGTTCCTGATGCCGACAGCCTCGGAAGCCTTCGCCTTGCCCGTCACATACGAGACACTTGCGGGGTTGTCCCCCACCAAAATGACAACCAGATGCGGCACACGGCCGTATCTTTCCGGGAAACCGGCCACCCTCGAAGCCATTTCGGCCTTCAGTTCCGCTGCAAGGTCCTTTCCTGAAACAATCATATCCTACAAATATTTAATATTACATATACAAGTGTCCGCATTTATTTGGGCATCGACCCGATGACGGACCTGTTGACTGCGGCAATCTTCTGCTCATCCACCTTGACTACCTCACGGTCGTATGTGATAAGACCGTTCACCTCCCCCTCGACATCGGTGGTCTGGGTGTACACCGCGGCCGCACAGCCTGTCTGAACGAACACCTTCAGCATATCGGCAAACTCCTCATACTGGGTCAGGACCTCTTCCAAAGACTTCTTGACTCCACCATAACCCCATTTGTCAGCAATCTGCCAGAGATGTCCCTCGACAGGATAGCCGATTCCGCCATATTCTCCGAGCACATTCACGAACTTGCGGTCGAATGCGTTCATCGCAGGACAAGGATAGTGGTGCACATCCAGAATGTCTCCGCAGAAATGCAGGTTTCCGCCGGATGCGGCGTTCACAAGACGGGTCGGGTCGAGTTGCCTTGTGTAGTCCACGACAGCCTCGGTGTCGAACTGTCCCCAGGCCTCATTGAAAGGCACCCAGACGACGATGCTCTGGAAGCATTTGAGGGAATTGATGATGGCGGTCCATTCAGAATAGTAGTTGTCCTTCCATTCCTGAGGAATCACACAGTCAGTACCGCCTGTGAAACTGTCCCTTCCCCAGACATTTGAGATTCCCTCGACGACCTCAGGGTCACGGGCAGGCATCTGTTTCTTGTCGTGGTCGCCGATGCAAGGCATATCCTGCCATACCATCATTCCGAGGACATCGCACCAGTAGTACCAGCGGGCAGGCTCCACCTTGATGTGCTTCCTGATCATATTGAAGCCCATCTCCCTGGTCTTCACGATGTCGAACTTGAGGGCCTCGTCCGACGGGGCGGTATAAAGGCCGTCAGGCCACCATCCCTGGTCGAGAGGACCGAACATAAACAATCCCTCACCGTTCAGGGCCATCCTCCTGTATTTGTTAGGGGAAGAGTCCCTTATCACCGATATGCTCCTCATCGCCGTGTAGCCGTCAATCCTGTCTATTTCCTTACCGTCCCTTTCAACCGTCACACGCAGTCCGTAGAGATAAGGGCTGTCAGGAGACCACTTCTTCACATCCGCGACCTCAAGCACCGCCTTCCCGTCTTTTGCGACAGCCTCCGCAAGAACTGCAGAAGACGGCTTTTCAGCGGAATAACCTTCCCCTCCCTCAAGAAGTCTGACCTTCACGACATCCTCCGCACCGAGCCCTGTCGTGGTGACATCCACCGTGAGTGAGGAAGCCTCAAGATTGCCCTGTGCGTAATAACTGTCGATTCTCGTCTTCGGGACCGGCTCAAGCCACACGGTCTGCCATATCCCTGTGACAGGAGTGTACCATATACCCCTGTTTATCAGACATTGCTTGCCCCTGGGCTGAAAACTGTTGTCGGTCGCGTCGGTAACCCTGACCTTGAGGCTCTGCGCCCCCGATTTCCTTAGATACGGAGTGATGTCGAAAGAGAACGGGTCATATCCGCCCTTGTGCTCTCCCACCAGAACATCATTCACATAGACCTCCGTGTGCCAGTCAACCGCACCGAAATGAAGGAGGATGTCGCATCCTTTCCAGGTCCTTGAGATGGTGAAGTTGCGCTCATACCAGAGGGCCTGGTCCTTAGACACCCATTTCCCTACCCCTGAAAGGGATGACTCGATGGCGAAAGGCACCATTA
>JBJEJS010000245.1:0-11499 GCA_051878235.1 Candidatus Cryptobacteroides sp. | reverse complement strand
CGGACTTTCGATGCGTTTCCTCAAGTGGTTCAGCCTTGAGGCCACCTATTACCACACGAACACAAAGAACCAGACTTTCAATCCGCAGATTTCAACCGGTTCGGGTTCTTCCGAAATATATATCCAGTCAGGTGACGTGATGAACCAGGGATGTGAAATCAGCCTCGGTTTCGGAAAGGACTGGAACAAGTTCAGATGGGATTCCAATCTTGCCTTCTCCACCAACCAGAACAGAATCGAATCTCTTGCAGACAATGTGCTGAATGCAGCTACAGGCGAGGAATTCAGTGTTGACCAGCTGGATATGAACGGACTGGGACTTGCCCACTTCATTCTCCGCAAGGGCGGGACCTTGGGAGATTTGTATTCCCTGGCTGATTTCAAGTATGACGCCAATGGAATGATAGTGGTCAATGAGGACGGCACGGTGACTCCCGGTATGATTGCTGACGCCAACAATTATGTAAAACTCGGTTCGGTGCTCCCGAAGGCGAATCTTTCCTGGAGAAACGATTTCCGCATAGCGGGATTCAACTTCGGCTTCCTCATCACGGCCCGTTTTGGAGGCATCGTATATTCCAGCACCCAGGCGGTTCTTGACTACTACGGAGTGTCCGAGGCTTCAGCTCTTGCTCGTGACAACGGAGGAGTGTTCATCAACGGAGGAGATATGGTCGATCCGAACAAATGGTACAGTTCCGTCGGAGGATCCAATCCTCTGCCTCAGGAATACACCTACTCCGGAACCAATGTCCGTCTCCAGGAGGCTTCAATCGGTTACACCTTCCCACGCAAGATGCTCGGAAATGTCTGCGACCTGAACCTTTCCATTGTAGGCAGGAACCTCTGGATGATTTACAACAAGGCTCCTTTCGATCCGGAATCAGTTGCAACCACAGGAAACTACTATCAGGGAATCGACCATTTTATGATGCCGTCCCTGCGCAATTTCGGTTTCAACGTAAGAATAACCTTCTAAATCCACCCTTGCAATGAGAAATATCATAATAAAAACCAGTGCGGCTTTTCTCGCAGCTTCTCTGTTTGCGGGGTGTACGGCCCACTATCTTGAAATCAACACCAATCCGTACGAGGTAAGCAAAGAAGAAACCCTGACTGACGGATATGCCATCGGTGCGGCAATATCAGCCCTCTGCGGAACTGTAGTGTCAACTGATGTCAATACGGCCCAGTTCACCGACTGCCTTCTTGGAGGTCCTATGGGCGGTTATTATTCGACCACCGGTGCATTTGCCAAGACAATTGACAATTACAATCCTACGCACGACTGGACAAGGGTATTTCTTGCCAGTGACCGCATCATTCCGACTTTGTACACCAACCTCAAGGAACTGTCGGACATTACCGATGACCCTGTGACACTTGCAATAGCAAAGATCATCAAGGTCACTGCAATGTTGAGGGTGACCGATACCTACGGTCCTATTCCTTATACCAAAATCGGAGAGGGCGGAGCTATTGCCGTTGCATACGATTCCCAGGAAGATGTTTACAATGCGATGTTCGGGGAACTCAACGATGTCATTGCCACTTTGACCGAGAACAAACTCGCATCGATTTCTCCGAAAGCTGATCCGATGTATGACGGTACGGCGGTGAAATGGTGCAAGTTCGCCAATTCCCTGAAACTGCGTATGGCTATGAGAATATCATACGCAAACCCTGAGTTGTCGAAGAAATATGCCGAGGAGGCTGTAAAACACGAAATCGGAGTCTTCACGTCCAATGCTGACAATGCAACCCTGCGCACTGTGGCTTTCGGTGAGAAGGGAAATCCTCTCTACACTGCCATAAAATATAATCAGCCTTCAGGTTGCAACACTGGAGGTGACACTCACGCCGCTGCCGACATCATTGCATATATGAACGGTTACAACGATCCTCGCCGTCCGGTATATTTCATTCCTTCGGAGTTTGCCGGAATCGAATATGCGGGAATCAGAATCAGAATTGAGAAACCTGCCCTCAACACAGTGGGACGTAAATATTCAGGAGTGAATATCTCTCCGTCGGATCCTCTTGTGTGGATGAATGCGGCGGAAGTATGCTTCCTCAAGGCTGAAGCGAAGGCCGTGTTCGGTTACGATATGGGAGTTGGGACGGCTGAAGACTTCTACAATGAGGGCATCCGTCTTTCCTTTGAACAGTGCGGAGTTTCCGGAGCAGAGGCATATCTGAATGACGTCACTTCCCGTCCGCAGATTTATGAGGACCCGGCCGGGCTGAACAGTTATGCCCAGATGCTTTCCGACATAACTGTCAAATGGGATGAGTCTGCGACAGTTGCACAGAAGCAGGAAAGAATCATCATCCAGAAATGGATAGCAAATTTCAACAACGGAAATGAGGCCTGGGCTGATCACCGCAGGACAGGTTATCCTCATCTTTTCCCTGCTACTGATGCCGGGAACAAGAGTGACGGTGTCGTTTCTTCAGTTTATGGTGCAAGAAGGATGCGCTATCCTCTGGCAGAGTACACCAACAACGGGGAAAACGTGAATTATGCAGTTTCCTCCCTTCTCAAAGGCAATGACAATATGGCCACCCGTCTGTGGTGGGACTGCAATCCGGAAATAATCATAAAGTAAGATCAGGAAATGAAAGCGAAATCAATAATAATCACTTTTGTGGCATCTGTGGCAGTCTTTTCCGGATGTTCCAAATGGACCGTGCCGCAGAACCTTGACTATCGTCACAAGACTCCGGAGCAGGAGAATCCCGAGGCATACGCAGAGTATCTCAATGCTCTCAGGACATTCAAACAGACGGAACATCCTGTGATGATTGTGACTATGAACGGGTCTCAAAACTATCCGTCTTCACAGAATGCGCACCTGATGGCAATGCCTGACAGTGCCGACTACATCTGCGTGAATCTCGCAGGAAGTCTCCATCCGGTCATTGCATCGGAAATTCCTCAGGTAAAAGAGAAGAAAGGGACCAGAGCCATCTGTCTCATCGATTATGCTGCAATTTATGAGGCCTGGTGTCTTGAGGAGGATCGACGCAATGAGGAGGGCAAACAACCGGGAACTGCCGATGATGCTTCCAAATTCTTCTCGGATGCGACAAAGGTTCAGCTTGCAAGATGTGCGGAATACGGATTCCACGGTCTGATGATGTCCTACGCCACTTCAGCCGGAACAGATGTTCTGAAAGCTGCACAGAAGGCATTCACGGATGAGGTCAAGTCTTTCCTCGCACAGCATAAGGACCTTGAGTTCATCTTCCGTGGCAGTGCCCGCAACATAAATGACGTGGAGTTTCTCGGGACCTGCAAATATGCAGTCATAATTGCCGGTGAGGAGAAAAAACTCTCTCTCCTGCCTGGACGAATCCTCGGACGTACCTCGCCGGTATCTGACAGGGTGATAATGGAGTTGACAGTCCCGACGACAGCAGAGCCTGACCAGAAAGGTGTTTCGCCCGCTGAGGGGGCGCAGTGGGTGCTCGATGAGGCCCGCAACAGCAGTTTTACTCCGAAAGGCCTCTGTGTGTCAAATGCCCACGATGACTATTATCACAAGGATAAGGCGTTCAAGAATGTCCGGGATGCCATAATGATTCTGAATAAAAAAGTTGAGCAAAATGAAAATAATTAGAAATATAGGCATAATAGCGTTTGCCTCGGCTCTTTTGGTCTCTTGTGACAAAGATGGAGCCTTTGCGAACAAAGTATATCTGAATGCCACCAATTTCAAGAATGAAATAAGGGTTGCCACCGATGAGGGGACGGAAAGAGCCACAAAAAGTATTGCAGTGGCTATGGCACGTCCGGAGGGAGTTGATGTGAAAGTTGATTTTGAAAGGCGGGAGGATCTTCTTGAGACTTATCGTCAGGCATATTATGATTCTCAGGCTGAACTGCTCCCTGCATCGCACTGCAATCTTGAAGGCTTGCAGACGGTCATCCGTTCAGGAGATGTGTCTTCACCGGAGGTGCAGATTACATTCACGGGCCTGGACAAACTTGACTACAGCAAACCTTATGTCCTGCCGGTGGCAATAAATTCAAATGACATTCCGGTGCTCGAGCGTTCAAGCGTGATGTATTTCGTCATCAAGGAGGCATCCCTTGTGAACTTCGTTGCCGATATGAAAGGCAACTGTGCGTGGCCGGTCTGGGATGACTTCGAGAAGGTCAGGGACCTTCACAGTTTCACTATGGAATGCCTCGTGAACTGTCACGCATTCAACAATGACAGCAAGATTCTCACCATTATGGGAGTTGAGGACCACTTCCTCATCCGAATAGGTGACGTTCAGATTCCGACAAACCAGATCCAGGTAGCCTGTGCGGTTGTTGACACAGAAGGGGGCTCGACATATCGTGGCCACGCCACTGATGCTTCACTCCAACTTAAAAAAGACAGGTGGTACCACATTGCCGTGACATTCGATGAAGGTCTGATCAAGGTTTATCTTGACGGGAAACTCCGTGTTGAAACGGATGTTCACCATATTGCTGACCGTCCGAACAACGAAACAGGCCAATTGGACCCGGTCTATTTCGAGTCCGTGAACTTCGGCGCCCCTCATTCCGATGAGATGGACGGCAAACCTCGCTGCTTCTGGATAGGCTATTCTTACGACAGCAACCGCAGTCTGGACGGAATGATTGCCGAGGCACGTGTCTGGAACCGTGTCCTGAGTGCGGAGGAAATCAACAAACCGAATCATTTCTACAAGGTTTACACTCCGGAAATAGATGAGAGCCTGCTTGCCTACTGGAAATTCGACGAGGGTAAGGGAAAGACAGTCCGTGATTACTCGATTTACGGTAACGACCTGACTGCAGATCACAATTTCGTCTGGTATCCGGTAGAACTCCCTGCAAAAAATTGATGAATCAAAATATCGACTAACTATTATCAATCACTAAAATTAAATTATTTTATGAATTTC
Source organism: Candidatus Cryptobacteroides sp. (assembly GCA_051878235.1). Classification (GTDB taxonomy): domain Bacteria; phylum Bacteroidota; class Bacteroidia; order Bacteroidales; family UBA932; genus Cryptobacteroides. Next base: position 6,573 of record JBJEJS010000245.1, on the reverse strand, counting down.
AAATCTTTCTTCCTCAGCCTGTCGGCCGCTCTTCTTGCGGTCACGGCTATGACTTCCTGCGAGCAGAAAGTTCAGGAAAATGATACATTGAGCGTTGAACCTTCAAGCTCAATCGAGTTTGATGCAAAAGACAATGAGTCTGTCAGACTGATTGTCACCACAACTGCTTCAGAGTGGACCTATACTGCTCCAGAGTGGATTGAGGCTGCCGCTGAGGGCAATGTCCTTGTTGTCAATGCCAAGGAGAATACGACAGGGGACGAGCGTATCGGACGTATCGTTTTCAATGCTGGCAATGCAGAACCTGTAAAGATCACAGTTTCCCAACTTGCCGGTAAGGAAGGTCCTGACCAGCCTGTGACAGGTGACAAGGTGGCTGTTAAACTTACCAGCGATGATGAAACTCTCAACATCCTCACCAAAGCAAAGGAGGAGATCACCCTCAATGTCACACTCAGCATCGAGGAGGCTGTTGCATATCCTGTTGAGGTGGAACTCTTTGTTGACAAGGATCACCTCAGCGAGTACAACTATGTTAACAAGGTGGAGACCGTCCTCTTCCCTGAAGACAAAATTACCCTTTCACAGAGCAATCTTGTCATCAATGCCGGAGAGACGCAGGTTTCAACAACTGTCACCATTGATCCTTCGGAACTCGGTTTTGCAACGAGCTATCTCGTTCCTCTCTATGTGAAGAATGTCAGGAACGCCCAGGTGAAACAGTCTGCCTGCCGTGTGAATTACACAGTGCTCAGACAGAATGACCGTGAGGTGAAGAATGTGGTTTACATTGAGGTAAATGACTGCAACCCTCTCAACTGTCTTGAATACGTCCTTGAGGATGGCACCCCATTCTTCGATGCGGTAATTCTTTTCGCTGCAAACATCAACTACAACTCCAAGGACGATGTTGTTTACCTTAACAACAACCGGAATGTCCAGGCTCTTCTCGATGAAACTGACGTTTATCTCCAGCCTCTGCGCAAGGCCGGAATCAAGGTTTACCTCGGTCTTCTCGGTAACCACGATGCTGCCGGTCTGGCACAGCTTTCAGACTGGGGAGCAAGGGAATGGGCAGCCGAGGTTGCTGAGGCCTGCAAGACCTACAAACTTGACGGTGTGAACCTTGATGACGAATATTCAAATGGCCCGGATCTCTCCAGCAAGTGGTTTACAAACCGTTCTGCCGCAGCCGGTGCACGCCTGATGTATGAACTCAAGGTTGCCTTGAAGGAGGCTTGCCCTTGGCCTACGGAAGTTTCTTTCTTCGACTGGGGTTCACTCTACAACATTCCTGAGGTTGACGGACATCCTCAGAGTGAGTTCATTGATTTCCACGTTGCCAACTACGGTAGTGCATCAGGAACTTTCGGAGACCTTACCTTGAAACAGTGCAGTGGTACATCAATCCAGCTCAACTATGGTAACTCAATTTCCGAGTCAACGGCTACGGGCATCAAGAACAATGGTTACGGCTGGATAATGTGGTTTGCATTCGACCCTTCAGGTACAGGTTCCGTCAGCAACAACCGCACTCATTCTGTAACCCAGTTCAACAATGTCGCACGTGGTTGCTATGGTCAGGGACTCAAGACTCCTACCGGAGTTTACAACAAGATAGGTGAGGGCAAATACGACCCTAAACGCTATGCTCTTTAATTGACAATAACCAATAAAACAACATCAATCACATTATGAAAAAGATTCTCGTGGCGCTTGCCGCCGCATTGATGATTTTCGGATGTCAGGAGAAACCTGCTCCTGCTCCGGAAGTGAAGGATTCAATTGAGATTGAACCTTCAAACAAGACAATTTCCGCAGAAGGCGGAGATGTAAAAGTGATGGTAACCAGTTCCGGAGAGTGGACTCTGGAGGCAAAGGCGGACTACAAGTGGGTTTCAGCCTCTGCCGACAAGGGAGTTGATGGAGATATCGTAACATTCAAGGTTGACGCGAATGAAACTCTTGAAAACCTTGTTGCGGAATGGGATTTCATCTGCGGAGAGGCTGTCGCTCCATTCAAATTGACCCTCAAAGGTCTCGACAAACTTCCTGCATCCATCAAACTCAATTCGGAGGGAAATGTGGTGCTTGACTACAACCAGGGCGAGTTCACTGTCCTTCTCCATTCGGATGACATCGAGTACCGTGACATCAAGGTCACTCTCGGCAGTGAAAATTCCTGGCTGACTCACGTGACCTCCCTTGCCGGAGATGAGGAGGGTGATGCCAGAATCATCTTCTCCTACAAGGCTCTTGAAGGGCTTGATGACCTAAGGGAGACCATAACATTTTCCGGTGACGATGTCAAGACTCCTGTGGTTGTGAATGTCCTTCAAGAGGCAAAGCACGTGCTTTCAACTGAAAAACAGTTCTACACCGTGGCAGTCGAGGGTGAAACTGTTGAGATTCCTGTGACAGTCAACGTTGAATACTCTCTGACTGTTTCTGCAGAAGGAAACGGCTGGCTCACAGCTGAGAAGACCGGGACAGGCATCAAGGTTACGGCAACTGCGCTGAAAGACGGCAAACGTTCTGCAACAATAACTCTCGCCCAGACCGACGCGAAGGAGGGAGAAGACCCTCTTGAGGTGGTCTTGACTGTAACTCAAGTAAATGCCCTGATTACCTGGGCTGCCGATATGACAGGCAACCGCCTCTTCCCTAAATGGGACGGCACAGCGGAGAAACTTGGTTATGCAAGCGCAGTGACTCTTGAGGCTTTGATAAATGTCGATGAATTCAATAACAACGGAATCTCTACAGTAATGGGTATCGAGGGAGATTTCCTTCTCCGTTTCGGTGACTCTTCTCCTGACAATGTGCTCCAAGTGGCTACAATGAACGGCAACTACGAGGTTGACTTCGAGTTCGAAAACAACAGGTGGTATCACCTTGCTGTTACTTTCACTCAAGATGCTTCCTATTACGCGAATGTTGAGGTTTATATTGACGGTGTGAAGAAAGGAGAAAAACTCAATTGGCAGATGAAAGGCGGCGGAACCTGGTGGGGGGACCCTGTAAGGCAGGGTGTCAACTTCTCAAAAGACTGGAGTTACGAGCCGGATGGAACAAGGTGCTTCTGGATGGGATATTCATACGATGCAAACCGTGATCTTAAGGGCAGGATGACGGAAATCCGTATTTGGAACAAGGCTCTGACAGAAGCGGAGATCAATGCTCCGGACCATTTCTACACCGTTGACCCTAAGTCAGAAGGACTTTATTCATACTGGAAATTCACCGCAGGTGAGGGCAGCACTATTGAGGATGCCACCGGAAACGGGAACAAACTCTATGGTGAGACTGATGTCCGCAAACAGGGAAGCGACAATATAGGTGATGCCGGAATCAAGTGGGTAGAAGTCGCTCTTCCTGACAAATAGCAGATAAAGTTCGTTTTTATAATAACCTGATGTTGGGAGGGACTCTACAAAGTGAGACTCCCTCCCTTTTTTGTAGTCATTATGGACATAAAACGATTGATTTCATATTTATTTTGTGCGTCTGTTCTCTGCTGCGCCTGCGTGAAGTCTGAACCGAAGCCTGAAGAACCGGAGAAACCGGCCCCGGAAGAGGCTTTTCTAAAAGCTGAGCCCCTTGCATTGGAGTTTGCTCCTGAGGGAGGTACTTTGACTGTGGAGGTCTCATCCAACCGCAAGGTTTCAACCGCCTGTGAGGACGACTGGTGCAAAATTGTGTTTACTTCAACGGAGGAAGAGAATGAGTATAAGCTAATTACGAGGGTGGATCCCTATAGGTTGGGGCGTGAGACTACAATCACTCTTTCCGCTCCTGAATGTGAGGATGTGGAGATAAATGTGGTTCAGACAAAGAAACTCAATACCACCTGTTCTCTCAAATCCTTCTCACTGAAGAAGTCTTCCAACCCGGCACTCTCTAGAGACATCGAGTTCAAATTCGATGAGACATCTTCCACTTTCAGTGCAATGTATCTCAAGTGGATAGATTCTGCTGAACCGGAAATGCTCGTGCCGACCTTCGAGACTGACGGGATTCAAGTCCTTGTTGGCGGTGAGCCTGTTGTGAGCGAAAAGAAGGCGGTTTCATTCGCGGAGGATTTCAAGGTGACCGTGGTGGCCGAAAACGGTGACACGAAGGAATATTCAATATCCCTTAACTGTCCTCAGATCAACACCGAGCTGCCTGTCCTTCACCTCAGACCTTCGCAACTGATTTCCAGCAAGGAAACGTATGTTTCCACGAACATAACCCTCTATGACAAAACAGCTTCTTCTACCGGAACCGGATGGTGGGACAGCGCGGAAAAGGGAAATGTTGAAGTCAGGGGACGTGGAAACTCCACCTGGGGTCTGCCGAAGAAACCTTTCAGAATCAAATTCCCTGAGAAATTCAGCCCGATCGGACTTGACCACGACAAGGCGAAGAGTTGGACATTGCTTGCCCAGGATATGGACAAATCCTTAATCCGAAATGACATAGCCTATAGTTATTCGCGCCTGTTGTACAACAAGGATGAGGGATGGCACGATCCTTCGGCCGTTCTGTTCACTTCATGTCTGAAATTCATCAACATATATTTCACGGGCCCGTATTATGACGTTGCACAGAACAGGACAATCCAGATGGACGGAGACTATCTCGGAGTGTATCAGTTGTGTGACCAGATCGAACGTTCAGGAGGAAGGATTGCAGTTGACAAACTTGAGGCGGCAGATGGCAGCGACCCGGACAAAATCACTGGAGGTTATGTCATTGAAACGGACCTTCACGAGGGCAATCATTATTCTGCGCAGAAAGGCATCAAGATGACCTACAAATATCCTAAGGATGATGACTATGACCCTGCGCAATATTCTTATATCACCGAGTTTATCAACACGGCTGAATCCGTTTTGTATTCAAGCAATTACACGAATCCAACCAACGGTTGGAGAAAATACTTCGATGAAAAGACTCTCGCTGACTTCATCATAATCAAAGAACTCGTCGGAGACCTTGACGGCTACACGAGTACCTATATGTACAAGCGCAGGGGAGTGGACAAGCTCTTTTTCGGCCCGATTTGGGATTGTGACAAGGGGTGGAACAATGACAAGAGGGTTCCACACTATGAATATCAGCCTCTTTCAAGTCTGATGATCAAGGCCGGATTCTGGATGCCTCCATACGTAAGCAATGACTGGTTCTGGAGGTTTTGGTCGGATGCCGCTTTCAGAAAGTTCGTCAATGACAGGTGGAAGTCAAAGAAGGCTGAACTGCTTGCCCTGACCGAGAAAATCCTGGATGAGGACCCGGTTATGATGGCAAAGGCTATTGAGGCCAATTTCGCTGTCTGGCCGTTCTACTACCAATACAGCGGTGAGGCCAATATGCCTGCATCGACATACACCGGTGAGATTGACCGCATCCGCGAATTGACGAAGCAGCGTGCACAACTGCTTGACCGGCTCTTTGCTGAATAATGTAGATACAAGGGTTGTAAAAGGGACTGGTCTTGATTGTCAGTCCCTTTTTGTATATATTTGCAGTCTATGACAGAACCTTCGGCAATAACCCCTGACCAGTTCGGGGACATCTTCAGACGCAACAGGGACAAATTCATCCTTATTGCGAATTCGTATGTCCGTGACCGTCACGCGGCGGAGGACATTGTTGCCGAGGCATTCGCAAAGTTCTGGAACAATCGCGGGACTCTCGCCCCGTCGGGAATCCCGGAGGCCTATATAATGAAGACCGTCAAGCACCTGTGCCTGAACTATATGAGGGACAAGCTGACGAGAATGAGGATTTCGCAGGAATTCAACAACGACAGGCTCAAGGCTCTTGAGGCGGAGACAACCTTCCTTTCATCTGAGGACCTCGGTTTCCTCTTCGGTTCCGATGTGGCGGCAATCTTCCGGAATGTGATGGATGAGTTTCCTGAGCTCACCCGCAACATCTTCTATGCCAGCCGTTTTGACGGGATGACCTATCAGGAAATCGCCCAAAGGTACTCTGTCTCCGAGCGCAAGGTCAAGCGGAGCGTCGTGAATGTCCTTGCCTCCCTTCGCGTAGCCCTGAAAGACTACCTCCACATCGCCCTCCTTGCCGCCCTCCTCGGACTTTGAAGTTAGAAAATTTTCATTTTTCGGAAATTTTTATTTACTTTGCGCCGCTTATAGTTGGAATACAAGTGTATTAAAAAATAAACTTTTTTATTAATTAAAATTAACAATTATGGCAGAAGTTGCAGAAAAAGTAAAAGCAATCATCGTTGACAAGTTGGGCGTTGATGCTTCAGAAGTTACTGAGACCGCAAGCTTTACTAACGACCTTGGTGCTGATTCCCTTGATACTGTTGAACTTATTATGGAATTCGAAAAGGCTTTCGGAATCACTATTCCTGATGAGGACGCCGGCGAGAAGATTTCCACTGTAGGTGACGCAATCGCTTACATCGAGTCAAAGGTCAACGCTCTCTAATTGTGGAGAAATATAAAAAATCCGGTTGGAAAGATCCGACCGGATTTTTTTGTGCCCTGAAGGGACCTTATTCCGTAAGCATCCGAAGAAATGCATATTGTAGCCTGGCGAGAGCCGGGCTACCTT
>JBJEJS010000244.1:0-2281 GCA_051878235.1 Candidatus Cryptobacteroides sp. | reverse complement strand
AGAAAAAGGCACAGACCGACCCAAAGGCAAAAGCCATAACCAATGCCTATATACATCGTCCTGCCATCGAATTGTATGACCTCAAGAATGATCCATATTGTCTTGAAAATCTTGCAGGAAATCCGAAACATTCAAAAAAGATGAAAGAACTGTCTGATGCATTGACCGGATGGATGGAATACTGCGGAGACAACGGGCAGGAAACAGAAATCAAGGCTACAGAGCATCAAGTCAAAGCCCAAAAGAACAAGACAGTAAAGCCTAAGAAACAAGACAATAATGAGAATTACGACATTCACAATTGATGAAAAGAAATTTATTACATCAAAGCCGGTGCGAGTTTGATGACAATACAATTATGGAAATGAGCAAAAGACTTTTGGGTAAATTTTACCTTCCACTCCTTTTTATGATAATGCTTTCTTGCGGAAACGACATTATCTCCGGTATGGAAAAGACTGAAGAAGGAAGCGGAGATAAAGATGAACCGGTTGATATTGGACAAAGACGTTCCAGGATAGCCTGGGACTACTCGACTTTAGTGAAAATCTTCCAACCAGGAAATTATGCGAGAGTGATTGAGATCGAGGACGGAAAACTCCTTGCCGTGTCCGGCAACGGCAATTCGGGAGGAATGCAGGGGACCCAGATGGCTATAAGTGACGACTATGGGGAAACATGGTCGGAAGCCAAGGTGATTGCCCAGAACGGAACAAAAATTAAGATGGCCGTGCCGGAGATAATGAAATGTCAAGATGGGTCTCTCCTGCTGACCTACAATCCCAGACCGGAAGAGCCGTACAGTACCGAAAGGAAATTTGGGATACGCGCAAGAAAAAGTATGGACAATGGGAAAACCTGGGGAGAGGAGATATTTGTCTATGACGCACAACACACCAATGCTGACGGATGCTGGGAACCGTTCACCCTCCAACTGCCTTCCGGTGAGATACAGTTGTTTTTCGCTAATGAGAATGACTACCAAAGTTCGAATGAACAAAACATCAGTATGTGCAGGTCATTCGACGGAGGGCTGACCTGGAACGGAAGGGAGATTGTCAGTTATAGGACAGGCAAGAGGGACGGTATGCCCGTTGCAATATTTCTTGAAAAGACGGGAGAGATTATTGTTGCCATCGAGGACAACGGCTATCCCGCACATCAAAACAGGATGCAGCCGTCAATCATCAGGACAAAAGACAACTGGGAAAGCGGATTCGTAAACGGGAAGAGCAAAATGAGGGAATATGCCCTTGAGACGCATCTAGACAAGGTTGATAATGCCGCAGCACCTTATATCTGCAAATCCCCTTCCGGGGAAATCCTCCTTTCGTACCAAGGCACAGAAAACAGGGATATTCCACTCACGGACAGCGGAGTCAAAAACATCGAATTCTCACAGGAGATGTTCGTGGCTGTCGGTGACAGTGAGGGACGGAATTTCACAAACAAATCCACTCCGTTCAGGTTGCCTTTAGGTATACCCAACGACAAAGACAAAGGATGTCAAGGCATGTGGAATTCAATCGCATCCTTGTCAAACGGGGAGATTCTTGCTGTCTCATCCATCACCAACGCATTTGGCATAAAGGGCGGGATTTTCGGTATCAAAGGGCGTTTAATGAATGACATCCTTCCGGAGGAAAAGTCGGTTGACATCGACGGCACACTCAGCGAGTGGGAAGGGACACAACCATCTATAATTGCCGCACATCATCTTGACTCACGGCTATATGGCAATGTCGCAAAAAACGGGACAAGACTGTGCTTCGCTTTCAAGGTCACTTCCGGAAAGGCGGAAGAAAATGGATTCGAGATGCAACTTCGCTCGTCCGACGGGGAAAAAGGGCTGTCAATCCGTGTGCCATTTGACGGCGAGGTCATCTGTAGCGAGGAAAACATCCTGATTCATTCAAGGAGAATCGTGGACAGTGACCTTATTTTCGAATGCAGTGTTTCGACATCAGGTCTTGAGAGACTTGGATTAGGTAAGGTGATGCCGTTCAATGTCACAGTTTTCGGGAAATCGGACGAAGGAGAGCAAGCACAGGAATGCTTGGCAAATTCCGACCCGAATGACCCCGGCACTTGGTTGAGAATCATTTTATAATATATTATGATACAGCACAAAAGCATTTCAGCGGCAATGCTGCTGGCTTCGGGGGTAATCTGTCGTGGTTGCGCTCCGGTAGGGAACAATCCTGACACAACATCCGGAGGAGACGGGAAGCCGGCGGAAGACAATCCAATACCGGAGAAGCCCAACATCCTTCTTATACTT
>JBJEJS010000243.1:0-11501 GCA_051878235.1 Candidatus Cryptobacteroides sp. | reverse complement strand
TGGACGATGGAAAACTGGCGTGTGGAGCAGAAGACCGACTACGAGAAACTCAATCTTGAAATCGTGACTGACGGGTCAATCACTCCTAATGTCGCCCTTCAGGAGGCAGCAAACATCCTCATCTATCATTTCAAACTGTTCACCGACGACAAGAAACTCTCTCTTGAGAGTGCCGTCGAGTCTGACACTAAGGAACTTGACGAGGAGTCACTGCGTATGAGGCATCTCCTTCTGACAAAACTCTCGGATATGGGTCTTTCAGTGCGTGCATACAACTGCCTGAAGGCTGCCGACATCGACACATTCGCTGACCTGGTTTCCTACTCAAGGTCCGAACTTATGAAGTTCAGGAACTTCGGAAGGAAGTCGCTCAACGAGATCGACCTGCTTGTCGAGAAGATGAAACTCTCATTCGGAATGGATGTCACCAAATTTAATATTGAACCCAAGAAAAAGACAGTATAAGTATGAGGCACAATAAAGCAATCAACCACCTTGGCCGCAAGAGCGGTCATCGCAAAGCCCTCCTTGCCAATATGGCGACATCACTGATTCTCCACAAAAGGATTCAGACCACCGTTGCCAAGGCAAAGGCTCTGCAGGTCTATGTGGAACCTCTCCTCACCAAGTCAAAGGAGGACACCACTCATTCACGCCGTATGGTCTTCAGTTATCTGAAGAGCAAGGAGGCTGTCACAGAGCTCTTCCGCACAATCGCTCCTAAGATTTCAGAGCGTCCTGGCGGATACACCAGAGTTCTCAAGACAGGATTCCGTCTCGGTGACGGTGCAGATATGGCTCTTATCGAGCTTGTTGACTTCAACGAGGCTGCCCTTGCTTCCGGCAAGAAGGAGACCAAGAAGGCAACCACAAGAAGAAGCCGTGCAAAGAAGTCCGCTGAGGCTCCTGCCCAGGAAACCCCTGCCGCAGAGGCTCCTGCAACTGAAGCACCTGCAACTGAGGCTCCTGCCGCAGAAGAGGCAAAGGCTGAATAATTACAGAAATAAATCAATTTTTTCAGGTCCGGATTACGCGATAATCCGGACCTGTTTGTTCTTATATGTGTTAAATCACGGTTATATTTCTGTTAAGTCAGGAAATATTCCGGTGATAGAAATTACATTTGCCGCATAATTATTGCTCCCGGGAGTGTATCCCAGGGAAAAATTTGGACAATGGCCAAAGGAGGAAAATACTCTGATGAGAATCTGATAGCATCTCTCGCCGACGCGGACGGGGACATCCTCGCTTATGAACGGATATTCCACAAGTACTGGCCGATGGTGCTCAATTTCATTCGCGGGATGCTCAAGGACGGGACTGCCGCCGAGGACATCGCCCAGAACATATTTATGAAACTTTGGGTCAACAGGATGACCCTCGACAGCCGCCTCTCCCTGAAGAATTATCTCTGTGTGCTCGCGAAAAACGAGGTCCTCAATGTGCTCCGCTCAAAGGCGCACACAAGCCTTTCCTACCAGCCGACCGTGCCTGAAGCGGCATCGAGCGGGAAGGAGACGGAGGACTGGGTGTCTTTTGCTGAGACAAACGCCAACATAGCCAAGAATGTCGACAATCTGCCTCCACGACGCAGGATGATATTCCGTATGAGCAGGTACGGGCATCTTTCAAATGAGGAGATTGCCCTGAAACTCAATCTTTCGGTAAGGACTGTGGAAAAACACATAGAACTGGCTTTGAAGGACCTCAGAAAATCAATGAACTGAAAAATCCCCACAAAATGGACATATTGAAAAAATATTTTTATGGTCTGCTTCCGTCGGAGCAGGAGGAAGAGGTCCGCAGTTGGCTTGCGGAGAACGGAAACTCTCCGGAGGTTGACAGCACTCTGGACGAACTTCTTGACGAGCAGCAGGCTGAGGACAGGAGTGAGTCCTCTGCGGCATTTTCTAAGGTGTGCAGGAGGCTCGGACTCGATGAGATAAGGAAAAGGAACAGGACAAGGACCGCCCACATGTCGACTGTCTCTGCAGCGGCCTGCCTGGCATTCCTTGCCGTAGGATTCTTCGGGTACAGATATGTGGTGCCGATGGAGGATGTGGTCTGGAGCGAGATGAAGGTCGCGAAAGGGGAGACTAAGGAACTCCTTCTGCCCGACGGCACAATGATGTACCTCAATTCGGGCAGCCGCATCACCTATCCCTCCGAGTTCCGTGGGGATTCCCGCCGTGTTTTCGTCGAGGGGGAGGTCTTTGCCGATGTGGCGAAGGATCCCGCTCATCCGTTTGTGATTGACTGCGGGGATGTGGATGTGAAAGTTCTCGGCACGAAGTTCAACCTCAAGGCCTACGATGATGCGGAGTGTGTGGAGATGCTTTTGATGGAGGGCTGCGTGCAGATGGGCGTTGAGGTGAATTCCCACAAGAAGCAGGTGACGATGCACCCCGGGGATATGCTCCAGTACGACAGGAAAAGCGGGAATATGGACCTGCGCAATTTCAATCCCGAGAACTACAAGGGATTTTATGACAACCGTTCCATCCATTTCTTCAACCTGACGCTCAGCGACATAGCCTCTGACCTTGAGCGTCTTTTCGGGACCAAGGTGGTTTTGCTTGACGAGTCTCTTGCGAGGACAAGATATTTCGCCTGGTTCACCAACAATGAGACCCTTGAACAGATTCTCGCCTCGATAGATGTGGATGGGAAGATTAGGTATGCGGAAAGGGACGGTGTCATCTACATTTCCCGCAGATGACACCAAAACCATAGGAAACAATATACTGAACCAATAATAACCAATTATGTCAAGCGATTCAATTGAACGGAGGAGAAGCCTCAGGCATCTTCTTGCTGTTGTCGCCTTTTGCGTGCTGCTGACACCTTTGTCAGCATTCGCGCAGACGATAAATCTTCAAATGAGGAATGTGACTGTCCAGGAGGCGATAACCGCCCTGAACAAGTCAGAGAACTACTCTGTAATCCTGAATTCGGATGATGTTGACCTGAAGAAGAGGGTTGATGTGACAGCCGTGAACGCATCGATTCAGGAAGTGCTGGACCAGATTTTTGTTGGCCAGGATGTCTCGTACTCCATTGACGGGAGACGGATCCAGGTGATGAAGAGGAAAGCCCAGCCAAAGACTGACCCGCAGCCTCCCAGGAAAACGGTCAGGGGTAGGGTGACGGATTCCGAAGGGGAGCCTCTCATCGGTGCTTCCCTGCTCCTGAAAGGGACAAACCAGGGCTGTCTGACGGATGTCAACGGAGAATTTGAACTTCCGTCCTCCACCTCCCTGCCCACCACTGTGATAGTGTCCTTTATCGGTTACAATGACACCGAACTGCTCATCACGGGCAAAGAGCCGCAGCCGTTCACGATAGTGATTGACAGTTCGCAGAACCTTCTGGACGAGATTGTGGTTGTCGGCTACGGCACACAGAAGAAGTCCAGCCTCTCCGGAGCCGTCGCCACCGTGAGCGGAAAGGTCCTCAACTCCCGTCCCGTGGTCTCTGCGGCAAACGCCCTCCAGGGTGCAGACCCTGCCACCAACATATCTTTCAGCACGGGATCTCCTGAAGGCTCCTACAGCATAAACATCAGGGGCACCCTGTCCCTGAACTCCGGCTCGCCGCTTGTGCTTGCCGACGGTGTGGAGGTCAGCCTGAGCCAGATCAACCCCAACGACATCGAGTCCGTCTCCATCCTCAAGGATGCCTCTTCCTGTGCAATCTACGGAACGAGGGCGTCAGCGGGAGTTGTGCTCATCACCACCAAGAGCGGAAAGCGCGGGGACAATGCGCTCATCAGTTACAGCGGGCGTGTGGGCTGGCAGATGAACACCACATCGACGGACTTCATCACCACAGGCTACGACCACGTCTCCATAGTGAACCTGTTTATGAACAACTCTTCGGACGCCACCCACGACATCTTCCAGTACACCGAGGCCAACGGCGGTCTCCAGATGCTTCTCGACAGGCGCAACGATGTGACCGAGAATCCTGACCGTCCCTGGACGGTTGTTGACGAGGCGACAGGGAAATATTACTACTACGGAAACTTTGACTGGTACGGCTACATCTACCGCAGGGTCCGCCCTCAGACCGAGCACAATGTCTCCATACAAGGCGGCTCCGAGAAGATAAACTACTATGCCAGCGCGCGTTACCTCTATCAGAAAGGAATGATGAGGCTTGCGGACGACACTTACACCGATTACGCCTTCCGCGCCAAACTCAGTGTGAATCCTGTGAAATGGCTGAAATATTCCGCCAATGTGTCCTACGACAGGTCCAAATACACCTACGGCGGATATTACAACTACGAGCAGGTCTTCGGTGCTCTCCAGTCCAACATCTGCGCCGCCTGGCTTCCTTACAACCCTGACGGGACAGTGGTCAGTTATGTTAACCAGTTGGCGAAGAACTCCCCGATGGGAGGAGGCCGTGTGGGCATTCTCACGGCAGGCAACAGTTCCAACAGCCGTGAGAACGAATACCTCACAATCACCAACTCCCTTGTCCTGACTTTCACAAAGGGGCTTTACCTCACGGCATCCTACGACTACCGCACGCGCAACCGCCTGTACAAGTACCGCTCGATGCCATACGAATATTCCCGCACCCAGGGCGTGATCGAGACCATAGCCTCGACAGGAGCGACGGAAAATATGTACCAGGAGTCGAACTACGGTTATAAGGGACATAATGTGAATGTATATGGGACATACGAGCATTCCTGGAAGAACGGCCACAATTTCAAGGTCGTCGCCGGAGGACAGTATGAATATTACCGTTCCACCAATCTCCTTGTGAAGAACACCGACCTGACGGCGGATGCCCTCGCGACCTTCGCAGTCGCTTCGGGGACCCCTACCGTAGAGCAGGACATCGAGGCGTACAAGACCCTCGGCTTCTTCGCGAGGGCGAACTACGACTACAAGAACAAGTACATCCTTGAGGCAAGTTTCCGCGCTGACGGCTCCTCAAGGTTTGCCCCCGGACAACGCTGGGCGTATTTCCCTTCAGGATCAGTCGCGTGGAGGATTTCCGAGGAGAACTTCTACGCCCCTGCCAAGAATGTGATGAACGACGCCAAGATCAGGTTCTCCGCAGGAAGCCTCGGAAACCAGCAGGTCACCAACTACGCCTACATCGTGCAGGTGCTCACCACGACAGGAAGCGACTCCTCCTCAGGATTCCCTTCAACCTCTCTTGACTACACTTTCGACGGAGAGGTCAAGGCTCCTTACGCAAAGGTCTCCAATCCTATTTCTTCGGACCTCACCTGGGAGACCGTGAACACCTACGATGTCGGAATGGACCTCGCGTTCTTTGACAGCAGGCTCACATTCACGGGTGACTATTATGTGCGTGAGACAAGGAATATGCTCACCACCTCCCTCACCCTGCCGTCCACCTATGGGGCAAGCACCCCTAAGGCGAACTGCGCCAACCTCCGCACCAACGGATGGGAACTTATGCTGGGATGGAACGACACCTTCAAACTCGCGGGAAGACCTTTCTCCTACAATGTGAGCGCGACCCTCGGAGACTACATCACCACCATCACGAAGTACCACAACCCTGACGGACTTCTCCCGAACTACAACGGCTACAGCACAAGCGCGGGGAATTACTATGAGGGTATGCGCCTCGGGGAAATCTGGGGCTACCGTGTGGACGGGCTTTTCAAGACCGACCGCGAGGCTGCGGCCTATGAGGCGGCGATAGACTACAGTGCGGTGAACAGCCGCATCAAGTCAGGAAACCCTGACTGCGGGACATATCTCAGGGCCGGAGACCCGAAGTTCGTGGATTTGAACAATGACGGTGTGATAGGTCCCGGTGCAGGCACATTGAGCGATCACGGGGATATGGAGATCATCGGAAACTCCCTCCCCCGCTACAATTACTCTTTCCGTCTGGGATTCAACTGGCTCGGCTTCGATGTCTCCGCGTTCTTCCAGGGCGTCGGACACCGTGACTGGTATGCGAACACAAGTTCCGATTCTTCCAAGAGCGCGTCCGATTTCTGGGGACCGTATGCCTTCCCGGTGACATCCTTCATTTCCAAGGACTTTATGGACAATGTCTGGAGCGAGACCAACAGGAACGCATATTTCCCTCGTCCGAGAGGTTACAACGCCTACTCGACAGGAGCCCTCGGGCACGTCAATGACAGGTATCTGGTAAACCTCGCATATCTCCGTCTGAAGAACTTCACATTCGGGTATTCCCTTCCTGAGAAGCTCACGATGAGGGCGAAGATCAGCCAGGTGCGTTTCTACTTCACCGGAGAGAACCTCTGCTACTGGTCACCTGTGAAGAAGTACACCAAGACAATGGACCCTGAGATAGCAGGAACTTCCGGGACCAACACGGCCGGAACAGGAGTGGGATATGCCTTCCCTAAGACATATTCCATAGGTGTGGACATTAAATTCTAAAAAATAAGGAGATATGATTATGAAACGGATGAACATATTTTTGTCAGGCATAATCCTCCTTGCGGGATTTGCGTCTTGTGACCTCACCCTCATACCTGAGGACACGGTCACTCCCGAGACTTTCTTCAAGTCACGGACAGACCTTGACAACTGGTGCAATTATTACTACAACATATTCGAGACGGCGGAGACCTATTCAGGCAGGAATGCCGACGATATGGTTGACAACAGCCTCGGAGACCTGGTCTGCGGCACTCGCTATGCCACAGACGACCTCAATTCGAAGAACGAATGGTACTGGAGGCATCTGCGCAACATCAATTACTGCCTTGAGAGGATAGGGCAGTGCGAGGACGAGGCCGCCGCTGCGGAATATACGGGGGTCTGCTATTTCTTCCGGGCCCTGACATATTTCGAGAAGGTTATGCGTTTCGGGGATGTCCCTTGGTACGACCACGTCATCGGCTCCGATGAGGAGGAAGCCCTCAAGAGACCTCGTGACGACAGGGGCTTTGTGATGGACAAGGTGATGGAGGACCTTGACAATGCGATTGCCCTCCTGCCTTCCACCAAGGATGTCTATCACGTGACAAAATGGACGGCTCTCGCCCTGAAGTCCCGTGCCGCGCTGTTCGAGGGCACTTGGAGAATCTACCATTCCCTTCCTGACGCAGAGAAATATCTCAGGCACGCTGCGGATGCGGCAGGCACTTTCATCGACGAGAGCGGCTACACCATCTACAAGGAGGGCGCAACCCCTTACCGTGACCTGTTCAACAGCCTTGACGCTAAGGATTCCGAGGTGATTCTCGCAAGGAGATACTCCCAGACCGCCGCCGTGGCCTCCTCGCTGCAGTTCAACTTGAGGAACAGCAAGATGGGGCTTACCAAAAGATTTATGAACCACTACCTACTCTCCAACGGAGAGCCTTTCACCTCGTTGCCTGACTATCAGACGAAGATGTACAAGGACGAGGTCACGGGAAGGGACCCGAGGCTTGCCCAGACGGTCCTCTGCCCAGGTTATGACCTTGTCAGGAATGTGAATGTCACGGGAGTGAGCAAATACGGGAACGACTTCACCGCCCTCACGGGCTATGAGCCGATAAAGTTCGCTGTGGACTGTTCCGAACAGGATTATTCCGGAGCCAGCAAGTCCTTCAACGATTTTCCTCTTTTCCGTGCGGCGGAGGTCTATCTGAACTATGCCGAGGCTCTTGCTGAACTCGGGGAAATCACCCAGACCGACCTCGACAAATCCATCAAACCGTTGAGGGACAGGGTCGGGATGCCTTCAATCAAATTGGCGGACCTTTCTGCAGCGGATCCTTATATGCTTTCCTGCTATCCTAATGCCGCGTCCCGTCCTAATGCCGCCGTGATTCTTGAGATCAGGCGCGAGCGCACGGTGGAACTGGTGATGGAGGGACTTCGCCAATGGGATATGCTCCGTTGGAAGGAGGGCCTTCAGATTGTCAACAAGGATCATCCGTATTACGGGATGTATATCCCTGGTGCGGGCGTATATGACCTTGATGGAGACGGCAAGAACGACACGGAATTCTACACCGCCTCCCCGACAAGCAGCACAAAGGACAAGTTGGTCACCCTGAAGATAGGCTCTTCGGTCATCCTTTCGGGTGGGGACAGCGGCTACATTGTCGCCTGGAGCAGTTCCGTCTTCACTTTTGACGAGTCAAGGGACTATCTCTGGCCAATTCCTGCGGCGCAGCGTGTCAGCACAGGAGGAGCCCTGACCCAGAATCCTGGCTGGAATGACGGCCTGAGTTTCTGAGATGAGACCTGATTGTGAACATTAAAAATGTATGAAGATGACACACAGACATATATTCAAAACAGCAGTCCTGTCCGCAGTTCTTCTTGCGGGCGGGTGCAGCGCGTACGACGATTCCGCCCTGTGGAATGATGTCGACAAGATTTACAATGACCTCACCGCCGTCGCGGGGGAGATTGAGAGCACCAATGCCCAACTCCAGATGCTTTCGGCAGTGGTCTGTGGCGGGGTCATAACGGACATATCCTCCGATGCCGAGGGGAAATACACCATCAGTTGGAAAGGTGAGGATAATGTGGAGCATACGGTTATGGTTGCCACAAAGGATGATGTTCTCGACGCTCCTCTCCTCGGCACCAAGGAGGTTGACGGAATCCTTTACTGGACGATGACCTACAATGGCAAGACCGACTACCTGACCGATGTGGACGGCTCGAAGATTCCTGTAAGCGGGCGTGTGCCCGAATTTTCCGTTGACAAGGACGGATACTGGCTTCTGAACGGGCGTCTCCTGAAGGATGCTTCGGGCAACCCGATAAAGTCCGAGGGCAAGGGAATGTCCCTGATTTCGGATGTCAATCCCGGCGAGGAGACCGTGACATTCATCCTCTCGGACGGCAGTCCCGTCGAAGTCCCGCGTTTCGGCGCTTTCGGAATAGTTCTCAAGAGCGAAGGAATCCCTCTGACGGGCGGACTGTTCACAATGGACGACTCCTCCTCCCTCACGGCGGAACTGACATATGAAATCACAGGAAAGAATTCTGCGGAGACGACCGTGAAAGTGATGAAGTCAGTCAATCTGGAGGTCTCCCTGACGGCATCTGCCATAACCCTCAGGTGGGAAAGCGGCTTTGAGGAAGGCTCTTTCACCCTTATTGCTGCCGACACCCAGGACAATGTACTTGTGAAGAACATTAGGGTGGTCGCCGCCGATGTGGCTCCGCAGTACAGGGGAATCAAGACGGCCGACGACTGGCAGAAATTCGTCACGGCTGTCAACACAGGCTCATCCCTCGACAGGTTCCGCGACACGGATGGCAGCATAGTCCTGCTTTCTGATGTGGACTTTTCAGGAGTTTCTTCCATAGTCCCTGCAGGAACGGCTGAGGCTCCTTTCAGCGACATCTTTGACGGGAAAGGCTTCGCACTCAAGAATCTGTCGGTCTCCTTCGACCTTTCTGCAACCGCCTACTGCGGAATCTTCGGATACGGATCAAATGCCACCATCAGGAACTTGACCGTCGGCTCTGAGGGCAGCACCATAGTTGCGGACGGCAGCGCATCCACAGCCACAGGCATCAGGACGGTTGCGGGAGTGCTCGGCTACAGCGACGCCTGCACGGTTGAGAACTGTACGAACAATTGTGCGGTGACCACAGGCAAACTGACCAACACGGCATCAGGGTCCACAGGAATCCAGGTCGCAGGAGTGGTCGGCTTCCTCAAGGGGAGCGACAATGTGAAGAACTGTGTCAACAACGGTCACATCGCCGCTCCTGCGGGCAGGGGAGGCGGAATCGTCGCGACGGCAAATGCCTCCTCCTGCACAATCGACGCCTGCACCAACAACGGTCTTGTCGAGGACGATGTCATCGGCCAGTTCAACGGTGCTGAGACCACAGGAGTCAAAAGGATGGGCGGAATCGCAGGAGGAAATGCGGGTGTCATCTCATCCTGCGTCAACAACGGCAATGTCAGGACTTATCTGAAAAGCCGTACCGGAGGATTTGTGGGGCACAACACCGGCACGATTCAGAATTGCACCAACAACGGCGTGATCTCAGGGGAGATGTCCTCAAACGGCGAGCACGGTCCTGGATGGGCCTGCGGCTACAGCAACCAGAAGTCCAAGGTCACGGGCAACATTGGCTACGGCAAGGTGGGCGACACCCCGTCGATGTACACCAACGCCCTCGCCTACAAGGTCTCCACCTATTTCGACACCGAGGAGAACTCTGTGGACTGGACCCTTGACGAGTACTATGAATGGACCGAGACCGAAAGCAGGAGCCTCAATCCTGCGGCGACCTATCACCATTATTCCTGCACATTCGTCCCGAGGCACATCCACATCCTTGAAATCGATATGACATCCCCGTCCGTTGAGGTGACCGCCGCTTTCGCCGACGACATCATCCCTAACCCGAATGCCAACGGGAACAGCAACAACGGCTTCAACATCCGCGAGACCCTCAGCCAACTCTGTGTCCGCAAGCGCACCGGTGGGCAGGACATCATCGCGGGAATCAACGCGGGCTTCTTCGACAGCAACGACGGAATCGCAAGAGGACCGCACATCGAGGACGGGGAACTGGTCTATGCCAACAACTCCTCGGTCCGCGCTTCCCTCGGCAACCACAACTGGGCGTTCACGGTCTTTTCTGACGGCACTTCATCCTGCGGGAAGAAGACCTTCGGAGGCAGCGCGTCGGGTCCTGTCGGGAAGGTGAAGGCGGCAGGACAGGAATATGACATATATTCCGTGAACGACACGATCCTCAGGCATTCGTCCAACACGGTGAACATATACACTTCCCGTTATAAGGAGACCCCTCACGAGGCTTATCCGTCAATCACCAACCCGCTCGCGGCGGATGTGCTCTATGTGACGGCTAAATATTCCTCAGGCAAGCCTCTTGTTAATCAGGGATATGCCGACGCTGTGGTGACGGGGATATATGACGGGAGGACGGCTCCTCTTGCGAAGGCTCCGTATCTGACCGACCCTCTTGAGGTCGGGATCGCCTTCCCGGTATCGTCAGCCCCGGAGGTCGCGTCAGCCCTTCAGGTGAACGATGTCATAAGCGTCAGGACCGATATGACCGTCGGAGGCCTCACCAAGCCTATCCTTACCCAATGCTCCACGATGTACCAGTTTATGGTTGACGGAGCAGACGCAAGCAACACGGCATCCTCTGGCAGCACGAACATCACCACCCACGACCCTGTCACTTTCGCCACAGTCAACCAGGAGAACACAAAAGTCTGGCTGATAGAGGTGGACGGCCGTCAGGACTGGTATTCGATGGGTCTGAAGAGTTACGAGATGTACCGCATCGCAAAGAAGGTCGGCGGGTACAATATGACCCGTTTCGACGGTGGCGGCTCCTCCACAATGTGGGTATATGACAGCGCCTCCGCTTCAGGAAGTGTCGTCAATTCTGTCAGCGACAGCAAAGGGGAAAGGAGTTGTATGAATTATATCCTTCTTCGCGCCAAATAAAAAAGGAAATATATATGAAAAAGATAATATACCATATTCTTGCTCTTGCGTCATCCCTTGTCCTTGCCTT
>JBJEJS010000242.1:0-2287 GCA_051878235.1 Candidatus Cryptobacteroides sp. | reverse complement strand
GTACAACAGGGCTCCAAATTGCGCTTCACGCAACACGAAGCCCTATAACGTTAGTTTGCTTGATTTTTAGCATCCCTTGGGGACTTTTTCAGTGCCCTCTATGTAGCCCGCCGCAACAGAGCCGTCGGCGGATGGCTCTTCCTCGATGAGGTCATCATCAACTGACAAAGGGATGCGGTACTATTTATAGAGAAAAATCCTGTTTTCACTGTGCCAAGATGTCGATGCTCTGGAATCAGGAAGTCTTGCGGTAACTGAGGACTGCCCAGGAGGTGGTCAGGATGCCGAAGCCGATCAGGCAGACGAGGTCTTTCCAAGTGTCCGCAAGGGTGCAGCCCTTCAGGAAGATTGCCCTCATCGCATCGGCGTAATACCGCAGGGGGTTGGCGTAGGTGATGACCTTTGCCCATTCAGGCATTGATTCCACAGGGGTGAATATTCCGCTCATCAGCATAAATATCATACTGAAGAACCATATCACGAACATAGCCTGCTGCACATTCTCGCTGTAATTTGAAATCAGAAGCCCGAGGGATGCCATCACGACTATGTGGGCAAAAGTGAATATGATTATGTCTAAGTAACTTCCCTTGCAGGCGTAGCCGAAGACAAGCCAGGCAAGCAGAAGACAGGAGAACACCATAAAATACGCAATCACCACATACGGAATCATCTTGCAGATTATGAAGGTGGTCTTTCTGACAGGGGTCACATTTATCTGCTCGATTGTGCCCTTTTCCTTTTCGGAGACTATGTTCAACGCCGGGAGGAAACCGCACATCATAGTGATTGCGATCACTATCAGGGCGGGAATCATAAACATCTTGTAGTCAAGATGGCTGTTGTAGCGGTAACTCTCGCGGATGTCAATCTTCGCGGAGGAGAATGCTGCGGCATCCTGCAGGACAGTCCCTGAGATGAAATCGGTGATGCAGGCATTGAGGTACTGCGACCCGATGCTGCCCCTTGTGCCGTTCACGGTGTTGACCTTTATGCCGACAGGGAGGGACTCGCCTGTCAGAAGTCCTGCCACAAGGAACTTTCCGAAACCGCTGGAGATTGTCAGGATGGCGTCAGCCTTTCCCATGTCCATATATGCCTGTGCACCGGCAGGAGAATCACAGTACGCGATGACATTGAAATATCCCGAAGCCGTGCATTTTTCTATCAGCAGGCGTGACTGGTCGGAATTGTCCGAATCGACTATGATGAGGCTGATGTCGCGCACCTCCATATTTGCGGCAAAAGGGAAGACCAGGATAATCAGAAGAGGGAACATAAGGACCATCCTCGGAAGCCCCGGGTCCCGGAAAAACTGTTTGAATTCCTTTTTCAGAAGATATTTCCACATAGCCTTTCCTCCTATAACCTTGTTTTGAAAAGTTTCAGGCTCACCCCGAGGAGGACAGCCATCATTCCCGCAAGGACGGACATCTCCTTGGCGACGGCGGAGAAGCCGACACCCTGGATCATTATTTTCTTGACCATTATGATGTACCATTTCGCAGGGATGATGTCCGAGACTGCCTGGAGGATGAGCGGCATACTCTCACACGGGAAGATGATTCCCGACAGCATCATCGTCGGCATAGTCAGGCCCATACCGCAGATCAGCATAGCCGTCTGCTGGCTGGAGGAAACCACCGAGACAAGCAGCCCCAGTCCGAGGGACGAGCCAACAAAAAGAAGGGAGGCAAGGGTCAGAAGGGCAAGGCTTCCGTTGACAGGGACCCCCATAACATAATGCGCAAGAAGCAGCACGGTGACATAGTTGACAAACGACAGGAAAAGATATGGGGTCAGTTTGCTGACTATTATCCAGAACGGCCTCACAGGGGAGACAAGCACAAGTTCCATCGTGCCCAGTTCCTTCTCACGGACAATCGAGATGGAGGTCATCATCGCACAGATCAGCATAAGGATCAGCCCCATCACACCCGGGACAAAATTGTACGAGGAATTCATCGCGGGGTTGTACATAAGTTGGACCTGAGGCCTGAAAGAGGGCACTCCGACTCCTGTACGGCCTGTGGTGACAGTGATCTGGGCTGCGGCAAGGACACCTTTTATGTAATTGGTGATGGTCTGGGCGGTGTTAGGGTCGGAGCCGTCACTCACAATCCTGACCGAGGCCGCACCGTCCTTGCCGAGAGCGGAGTCAAAATCCCTCTCGAAACAGAGCACGGCATTGCATTTCCCCTTGCGCAGCCTCCTGTCAATCTCCACAGGGGAATCCAGGACAAGCCCCGTCTCAATATACTCATTGTTGTCAATCCTGAGCAGGACC
>JBJEJS010000241.1:0-11546 GCA_051878235.1 Candidatus Cryptobacteroides sp. | reverse complement strand
TTCAAGGTTCTCCAGTCCGATGGTCTGCATATAAGCCACGTGAGGGGTCATATAAGCGCCGAGATTGAGCAAAAGTTCCTGCATCCTATCACGGAACTCCCCACCGCAGGAATAGTCGATGACCAGTCCTCCGACAGTTGACGCTCCACCGGAAACATACTTGGTGCCTGAGACTATCTCAAGGTCCACACCCAGGTCCTTTGCGCTGAAACGGGTGAAAGGAATCATTGTGGTGTCGGCAACGAGCAGTTTCCCCTGTGAATGGGCTATGTCGGCAAGCATCCGCAAATCCACAACCTCCTGCAGGGGATTGCTGATTATTTCGGTATATATGCAGACTGTGTCGTCATCGGTCGCGTCCTTCACGGCAGTTGGATCGCAGAGGTCGCAGAAGCGTGCTTCGATGCCGTAGCGGGCGAAAGTCCTGCTCAGAAGCATCCAGGTGTTGCCGAAAAGATGTTTTGAGGTCACGATGTTTTTCCCGCTTTCGCATAGCGCAAGCAGGGCATTGCTGATTGCGGCCATACCCGAACTGAGGGCATATACCTTTTCTGCCCCTGTGATTTCCTTGACCTTTTTTTCGAAATATATGACAGTCGGGTTTGTGACTCTCGAATAATCCGGCAACGGCACTCTCGAGCAGAATGCGTCAGCCATAATTTCAGCATTCTCGAATTCGTAGGCAGCCGTGTGATAGACAGGCATTGCGAGTGCCCCATAGGCATCTTTGCTCTGATAGGCACTATGGATGGTTTTAGTCCGGGTTTTCATAACGGGCGCAAAAATACTAAAATTATACGATATTCGGAGATTATCCCGTTCAGACGCATTGGAGGGTCTCTTTCCCCGTCGCTCGCGATGACCCCGAGGGGTGAATTTCTTGAGGTGCCAAAGGCTCCGAAGGCGTCATCAGATGCCGCGACCGCCCTGGTATTTACACACAAATACGGAAAGGGTTTAAGGCAGCCACTTCCCCGTTTGGGTCGTGAGCGAAATGACGAAATAGTCCAGCGGACTTTTCGTAGCGAGCAGCCGACGGGAGTCGGAACGGACGTGAGCGGTAAGCAAAACAGTCCAGCGGACTTTTTGCAGCGAACAGCCTGCGGGAGCAGGAGCGGACAGAGGGAGTCGAACCCCCGATGCTTCCGTTGGCAGCATCGGGAAAGCTTTTTACCCCCCGTCGCTGCGCGACGACCCCATTGGGGTGTTGGCGGCTTCGCCGCATAAGGGTCGGGGGTTAGAGGAGGTTGTCTGGTATTGGTAGGACGGTGATAAGAGAGAGTCCGTCACTGCAAAAAATAAAGGACTTGAATATTCATTCAAGTCCTTATTTTTTGTGGGAGCAGAGGGAGTCGAACCCCCGACCCTCTGCTTGTAAGGCAGACGCTCTGAACCAACTGAGCTATGCTCCCGGAGTCTATCTTTTGGATGAACTGTCCCGCTCTTTTCGAATGGGACTGCAAAGATAGATAAAATTTTTAATCTGCAAACTTTTTTTCTGAAAAATTTGAATTTGCACGGTAATGCGGGGCGTAAAGGGATTCAACGGAGACTGCGGGACAGGCAAACTCACCGCCGCAGACCACAAAATACTCCTCACAGAACAACGACCATTCCTCGGGGCAGACATCCATATACCATTGTGTCCTGTCAGCCTTTACTTCCCTGTAGGAGAACGGAGTGCCGGAGGAAGGTATTTCCGCAGGCAGGAGGAAAGGTCGGGAGAGCCATCCGCCCGAAATTCCCGAGAGTTGTCCCACAGGTCTCATACAGGCGTGGCGCGGAGCATCCAACATCACGAAACTGCGGTTTTCCGCGCTCCAGACACGGATGACCGACAGGATTTTCTCTCCAAGTGCCAGTGTGTCGCCCTCATTCAGGCGAATCCAATGGCCGTCATCCCCGGCGGAAGGACCGGAGGACTCTCTGTAGAACTCCCGCAGGACCTTCATTCCGTTTCCTGCCGCGAGAATCTCCCCAAAAGGTTTGGAATAGCGTTTTGTCATCACGGACATCTTTGCGGAAAGTACCTTGTCGGACCCTCCCAGCACAGCCAGGGCCGCATCTGCGCAGGCAGGGTCGCCGGACCATTTCTGGGATTCCTTCTGGAGCATCAGCCACAGTCTCAGTCCGTCGGCAATCCTCTCACAGCGCACCGCCTCGGACTGTTTCAGTCCAGGGGCGAAGGAAGTCGGATATGCGGAGAAAAGATTGCACAGAATGGTATGTGCGTAAGCCTCGCTTTCCAACAGCCCTTTCCGTGGCATCACGGCATTAGGGAAATATACGGCACCGTCAGGACGGCTGACCGAATGGTCGGCAAGGGATGTGATAAGGCGGGATGCCTCACGGGCCAGTTTCCGCGTTGTCCTGAATCCCCAGGCGGATATGAGTTCCGGGCAGTCAGGAGCGGAAAGGCGCACAAGGGTTGAGGCACGGAGGGCATTCTCAAGGATTGTCCCTGGCTGACGGGAAGCGGAGCCGGGAATGAGGCACTTGCGTATCTGCTTTACGGATAAGCCTTTCACATCGGAGAAAGGGACATAGCCGTACATCGACCTGACATACAGATACCTGTCCGTCGTGATTCCTCCCCGCCACTGCGGAATTTCCGAGGCGGCCACCCCGTCAAGGTAACGGACCGAGGCCTCAAGGTCCTCAGACGGACGGATGGAGCATATATCCCTCAATGAGGCGAAACGCTCAAGCACAAGCGCGGTCAGGACAGGGGATGACGGAAATCCGCTGAACCAGGCGAAGCCTCCGTCGGCATTACGGCAGGCGAAGATGCCCGCCTCCAGGTCTTTCCCGGAGTCTTCTGCGGCCCGTGCCCCGGACAGGCCCTCGTCGGAGGAATTTCCTCCTGAACGGATGTATGAGAGGACTGCACGGGAGTAATATGCCGAAAGCAGGCTGACAAGGTCCTTTGAGGCGGGGGAGGCCGATTGTTCCATATCCCGTAAGACCAAAGAGGACAAGGTATGTTCCGAGTATTCGGCCCCGACAGGAGAAGTGCCTGTGAACGAGGACATAAGGACATTCTTCAAAGAGTCCCTGTCCGCACCCGGGAGAAGCAGAGCGGAATGGGCCTCGGTCAATTCCTGGCGCGCCTCAAGAACAGGAATCGTCAGGAACATCCCGTCAGAGACCTCCGTCCGTGGCATTCCGGAAGGGGACAGGCGGTCCGTAACGCTTCCTCTGAACACCACCTTGAGCCCAAGGCATCCGCAGGACAGTCCCGATGACGGCACGGCAATCTCAAAGACGGATGAGGACTGGCCGTCCGCAGGGACATCCAGAGGGGTCGAGCGGACAAGCATCGGCGTGACATTCCTGTGGTCGTCACCACCGGACACGGAAACGGACAGGATGCCCCCGACAGGCTCCGCCCCTGAATTTGCCACAGCGACCCGCAGACGGCAGACATCCCCCTCGTAGAGGAAGGCGGGAGGCACTACGGAGACCTTCACAGGACAGGTCACCAGAAACTCCCTCCGGACTGCGGCGGTACGCATATTCCTGTCGTGGGCAAAGACGGAGACGGCGTATGTCCCGAGCGCATCCCCGCTGTCAAAGCCGAATGAGACCTTTCCCCCTGAATCAGGACGGAGGACAGGGCAGAACATCAGGGTCTTTTCAAAGTCCTCCCTCAGGCGTATGTCATCTTCAAAGACGGCTGGCAGTTCCTCAACGGAAAAGTCATCCGCAAAGGATTCCCCGTCAGAAGGGACGGCTCCGTCAATATCCGCAGAATTTGTCTTCTTTGCCATCATCAGGGAGCCTGCCGCAGCGGAAGAGGACAAAAGTCTCCGGAATCCGATACGACCCGAGGAGGCCTTTCCTGTGAATGTCCTGCACCACACCCTCTCAAACGGAGGTCCTGAAGTCCCGACCTTTCTCCAGACATTCTTCCCGAAAGTCTCCGTGCTCACATCAAAGACCGTGACAGCATATTCCGCTGAGGAATCCCCGAGCAGGGACATTGTGCAGGATGCCCCGGGAAGGACGCTGTCCGAGAACCTGTCAAAAGAAAGCCTCATCTCCTCCCCTGCGGGCTTCTGCCTTGAGAACTCCATTTCCAGGGTCCTTGCCTGTGCGTCACGGAAGCACAAAAGGGACAGGAGGACTGTGGAGGGATATTCATCCTTGTAGTCAAAACTTACATCTGCGACACTCCCCTTCTCTCCCCTCCTGCCTGACAGATATATGTTCTTTGAGTCGAGCAGATGACATTCTCCGTCATACAATTCGGCCACAATCCATTGCCCGCCTTCAGAAGATCCGACGATGGCGGAAATCCCCTCACGGCCCTTTTTGAAAAACCATCCTTCACCGCAATCCAGCACTCCGTCCGCAGATGGAGACCGGAAAATGTCAAAATATGTCTCAACCGTCTTTACCTTCCCGTCAGAACGGGTATATGAAGCCGTGCAGACGGCACGGTACATCCCCTCTGACAAAGAGGACAGGTCAAACACGATATTCCCAGAGGAAGAGACGGAAGTCTTGCCCGAAAGCATCAATTCCTTACCCCTCAACAGTTTATACTCCACCTCATTCAACGGGCAGAATCCCCCTGCGGAGAACGCCGCGACCCTGAACACGGCAGAATCCCCTGTCGGCATCCCGCAGGAAGATTCCCGTGCGACACTCCTTACAGAGGACTTGCGCAGACCTGAATCCGCGTTTCCGGGAGGATTCCCAACTGCACGGCTCATCCGGAAATCTCCCTCAGCCCTGTTTTCAAGGGTAAGCGAAAGACGGACGGCAGGATTGGCCACGACTTTACGGCTCCATTGCAAGGTCTCCCCTGTCAAATCGGACACGACCACCTCCACATCATAGACCGAGGCCACATCATCCTCCGTGTCAAGCGTCCTGAACGGAAAGGAGAAACGCCCTCCGTCCTGCACGGCGACATCCCCGGAAGCGATAGTCTCACCGCCCAGCCTGACATTGTACCTGAGGGACGCTCCCGACAGGGAATGCCCCGAATAACTTTTAAGCGTGCCGCCCACATTGACCACATCCCCGTCAAAATATGCCGAAGTGTCCCTGTCAAAGTCCAGCCTCCAAGTCGGCAGGACAAGTTCGTCAACCCTCAAAGTTTTGGAAGCCAGAATCCTGCCTGACTTCACCACATTTATAAGATATATGCCTCCTTTTGCGTCGCTCCCAAGTTCAAATGCCCCATAAACCGAGCCGAAATCATTTGTCAGCAATGACACACGGGCAATCTCCGTGCGCTTAGGACCGAGAAGCACGGCCTCCGCGCCCTGGTCCTGTGCAAGTGCTGACATTCTCCCGTCAGGAAGCACCTCATAAAGGACGGATTTGAAACGGACGGTCTCACCGGGATTGTATGCCCCCCTGTCGGAAAGCACCACAGCCTCAATCCGGGAGGATGACCTTTCCGTCCTCACCGGTGAGGCATCCCAAAGCGTCAGTTCCTCACTTTCCCGCCTCAATCCGTCCTCCCCGCAGCAGGAGAACTTCAAGACCGCCCTGCCGTCCCTCAGGGAATCCCCCACACAGGCAATGACCGAGGTCAGCGGCACAAAGTGTTCAGCAAGAGGGAAATCCTTGACAGTCAGCACATTCCTTCCCTTGAAAGACACCTCCACATCAGCCTTCTCCAAAGGCTTCCCCGAAAGGTAATCCGTCACATAAACCCCTGTCTCCCAATAATCTCCCGACTCCTCATCCAATAAGCCCCGCACATCCTCCGCCGAAGCGCGGGGGACGGCAATCCTCCTCAATGCCGCAGAAAGGGTATGCTTCCCGTAAGAAACCCTGTCGGCAGCCTGCCCGCCGGAGGAGAGGCATTCAAGAATATAATTCCCGTCCGGAATCTCCGGCAGGTCATAACACAAAGTGTCCGCCACGAAATAACTCCCTGCCGCATTCACCAAAGCAGCGCTATGGACCACAGCACCATCGAAAGCGTCTGAAAGGGTGGAGACAACCTTGCCGACATTTTTTGCGACAACCCTGACCCTCCCGTCCAAAGCACTCACGGACAAGGCCTCCGAATCCAGTTCCCCGATAATCTCCCCGACCCGCACATAACATTCTGCCACATCAAGTTCCTTCCCCCGAAAAGCCTTGCGCCGTCTCTCAAACTCCTCACATCCGGAACGGAACGAGACGAAATCCCTGGAAGACGGCCGTAAGCCTCCCTCCGCATCACCATACAATCCTTCACACATCGCCGAGAACCTGTCCTCCAGAATCTTCCCCCGTGCGAACACCGCCACAGCCTTCCCGTCCCACTTCGAGGCAAATTCCTCCAGAGCGCCACCGCAATCATCCTCACGCACAATCTCCTGATACTCAAGCCAAGCCCCGCAAGGGTAAGACCCGCCGACCTCCGACCTCAACTCTTCGAGAATCTTTGCGGAGCACTCCTCATCGAGCCTGCAGCACCAGTTCCATCCCCTCCCCGCCCCGTAAAGCGACCAGAGCAGGAACTCATAGTCATCCTTTATGGCAGGCAGCAGAAAATCCTGGAGCACAGGATTGCCCGCCGAAGGAAAACTCCCGTACAGTTCCGTATGATGTCCCGCCTTCAAGGCATCCTTCCTGCGGAACACCTCAGCCTCAACCCATTGCGGATCGACATACATATCAATCACATCCGAAAGGGCAAGCCGCAATGTCACAAGCGGATTCCCGAGCGCTTCCGCCTTTTCCCTGAGTTCCACACGCAATTTCCCCGCAGCCTTCCAGTCGTATGAACGGACAGTGCTCCCGAGCGCGACACAGGCATCAGCGAAATCTTTGTAAGACTTCTCCCCGACCGCCTTGTCAACTATCTCCCGCAGGACCTTTTCCGCTTTTGCGGGCATATCCTCAGCCTCATATCTTTCATATTCCCTCCACAATGCCCTCATCGGCCGCCCGTTTTTTCCGCCGCCGTAAGACAGGGACGCCGAAAGGAACACAAGGACCGCGACGGCAAGCAGCGGCGCGGAAAAGGCGCGTATATAATCAGGTATATGTCTCATATTCATAATGTATTATATGGCATATATGATCATATATAAAATATATATAATATATATATGTCATTCTGCCGCAGGCAGAAGCCTCCTTACCGCAGGCACGGCCTCGGATACGAGGTAAGTGCTGCCGCCGATATAGACCAAATCCCGTGCCCCGAGCGCAGCCACTTTTTCCACAGCGTCCTCAACGCTCGCGCAGCAGGCTGACGCAGGATCGTTTCCCGCTTCGAGATATTTGCGGTATATGTCATCAGCCTTCATCGCCCTGTGGGAGGAAGGGGTCACGAAAATCATACGCGCCTGCTTCGGGAGCATTGTCATAATCTTGTCCACATCCTTGTCGCCCATAGCCCCGAAGATGATTGTAAGCGACTCATATTCACCTGAGGACATCATTTCAGAGAGCCTGCCGAAATTGTGCCTCAGCCCGTGGGAGTTGTGTCCGATGTCGGCTATTATGCAGGGGCTGTCTGAAATCCGCTCCCACCTGCCGTGAAAGTCCATTGTCCCCGCCGTGTGCTCCAATGCGGAGGCAATGACTTCGGGATCATAGGGTCTGTCCGAAAGGAAGCCTTTCCCGTACAGCACATCCAGGGAGGCGAGGACTGTCCTGAGATTCTTCCTCTGGCAGGGTCCCTGGAGGTCCATCTTACTGAGGATGTCCCCGTGACGGTCCCACAATTTCGGCTCGATTTTGTCCGCGAAGGTCAGAAGGGACATAATCTTCGTGCGGTCACCCATATATTCGGCTTCAGGAAGATTGGTGTAGAGGACCTTGCGCTCAAAGACCACATCTGTCTCCGACGCGCTCTCCCCGACCACCACAGGGATTTTCGGCTTGATTATCCCCGCTTTCTCAAAGGCTATCTCCCCGAGGGTGTCGCCGAGGAAGGAACAATGGTCGTAGCCGATGTTTGTTATGACGCTCAGGCACGGAGTGATTATATTCGTGCTGTCCAGCCTTCCTCCGAGGCCGGTCTCTATCACCGCAACATCCACTTTCCCGGAAGCGAACCAGTCAAAGGCCATCGCCGTTGTTATCTCGAAGAAGGACAAATCGAGATGGTCGAAGGTCTCGCCCCATTTACGGACGAAATCCAGGACATATTCCTTAGGGACATAGCGCACGCCCTCCGAAGAGACTATCCTCATCCTCTCCCTGAAATCGTAGAGATGCGGGGAGGTGTAGAGGGCCGTCTTGAGCCCGAGGGAGGCGAATGCCGCCGCGAGCATATTTGAGACCGAGCCCTTGCCGTTGGTGCCCGCCACGTGGACAGCGGGATATTTCCTGTGCGGACATCCGAGAAGTTGGTCGAACATCAGCATATTCCCTATTCCGGGCTTGTAGGCAGAGGCACCCGCCTTCTGGAAAGAGGGGAACCGCACAAAAAGGCGGCTGAGCATATCTTCGTATTCCACTTCGCTGTATTGCATATTTTGAGTCTTCAAAAAATCCACGGCAAAAGTATGCAATGATTTTTATGTTCTGAAGAAAATTTAATAATTTTGTGTGTTTAGACTTTTCGATATGGAAGGAAAGGCAGATCCGGTTTTTTCAGAGTATATAATTGACGGGACCCAGATGGACACCACTCCTGCGGATTCCTTAAGGGATTGTATGCACGGAGGGGCGTGGGAGGAGTTTCTGGAGGGATACAGGAAGAATGTCCCTGAGGATGGCGGAGGAGAAAGGGCCATTGTGATTGACGAGCCTATCGACCCCGCTCCCGAGAGGTTTTCCTACAGGCGTGAGGACATTCCCGAATACATACGGAAGGTCACTGCCGCCTCCGATGGGGAAGCCTCCGTCAATCTGACACATCCGAGGTCCTCCACAAGAATCAAGGTCGCCAGGGCTTTGCTTGAGACGCTCTGGAGAAAGGGGGAGTTCCATCTTGAGGATGTCAAACTCAACGCCTCCTGGAAATGGGACACGGGGCCTGTCGGCAATATGTCCTCTTTCTATATGTCAACGGTTTCCGCTGCGCAGTACATCTATGACCTCGGGGTGAAAATCTCAGGACTCTCGATAGAGACTGCGGAGGGATGCCACGAGGCGGTCTTCAAGGCGGATCCCGCAGAGGATGTCTTCGAGGGAATCTCCCGCAAGGATGTCCCCGACGGTCCGGAGGAAGGGGCCAGGCTCTGCCCTGATTCCATAAGGGGTGATGTCGACAGTTCCAGTTGGATAATCTATGTGCCTTTCGACACCTGTCCGCACAGGCTGGGCGGCTCCGTGCTCGCCTCGGTGCTCGGCAGGGGGAACGAGACAGGGCCTGAGATCCTGGACCCTGATTATTTTATGGACTGCTACGAGGTGATGCGGGAACTTGCGGAAGACGGGGTGGTGGTCTGCGGAAGGACTGTCGCCAGGGGAGGTCTTGCCAAGGCGTTGACCCTTATGCTCGGAGAGGGCGCGGGGATGGAGACGGACCTTAGCGGAATCGGCAAGGCATACCTTGAGGACGATTCCGTGAGGATTCTTTTCGCGGAGATTCCCGGAGCCGTCATCCAGATTAGGGACAGCGACTATGATTATGTGGACAGCCAGTTCCTCCTCCAGGACATAGCCTACTACCCTCTCGGACATCCTGCCGCTGCCGTCTCAGGACAGAAGAGCGGGATAAGTCCGCTGCAGAGGGGCAGGACAGGACTTTCCTCCATCCTCGCCTCGCTGATGACGGGGCTGTCCTCCGAAGGGGAGGATTAGGGAACTCCCCACAACACACGACATAACACAATGACTATGACTGCAAAATATGCCAATGTCCCTGAAAAGGGGCGCAGCGGGAAAGGCGGATCGGGCTCCAGGAAGCCCAAGATATTCGTCCTTGACACCAACATCATCCTTCACGACTGGAAGTGCATACGCTATTTTCAGGAGAACGACATAGTGATTCCCTCGGCGGTGATCGAGGAGCTGGACAAGTTCAAGAAAGGGACTGATGCCCTGGCATTCAACGCAAGGGGTTTTATGAGGGAACTGGACAAGCTGACCGAAGGGAAGATGTTCGGGAAGGACGGTGTTCCGATAGGAAAGGGCAGGGGGAACATCAAGGTTGAGCTCAACCACCCGTTCCCGCCTGAACTGCGGAACTCGTTCATAGACGACATCCAGGACCACAGGATTCTTGCGACCGCAATCTGGGTGAGGGACAACCATCCTGACAGGTTCACCGCCCTGGTGACAAAGGATGTGAACCTGAGGATGAAGGCGAAGGCCGTCGGGATGGAGGCTCAGGACTATCTGACAGACAAGCTGCACGAGGACAGGCTGGAATACACCAAGAACGAGGTGATAGTCATCAACGGGTTTGAAGCGTCAAAGGCGCAGGAACTCACCTACGGGAAAGGATGGCTTTCGGTCGCAGAGGTCAATGAGGGCCGCCCTGCGGGAGTCCCGGAACTGAAGCCCGCCGCAAACCAGTTGTTCAAGTTCAACTGGGGGCAGAACGGGAACGAGGCGTCTTCGTGCGGAAGGTATGACGCGAA
This sequence comes from Candidatus Cryptobacteroides sp., assembly GCA_051878235.1. GTDB lineage: Bacteria > Bacteroidota > Bacteroidia > Bacteroidales > UBA932 > Cryptobacteroides. The sequence goes on along the minus strand of JBJEJS010000241.1, from coordinate 1,050 downwards.
GCAGCAGAAGGTTGTCCTTGTCAAGAAGACCTGGGCAAGCGGGATAGCCCCGAGGAACGACGAACAGAAGTTCGCCCTGGACGCCTGCCTTAACAAGGACATAAAACTTGTGTCGCTCACAGGAGGGGCGGGCACTGGAAAGACCCTTCTGGCACTTGCCGCCGCGCTTGAGCAGGAAAGGGACTATGAGCAGATAATCCTGACAAGGCCTGCGGTCATCCTCGGAAACCAGGACATCGGATTCCTGCCGGGGGACGAGAAAAGCAAGATGGGGCCTTTCGTGCAGCCGCTTATGGACAACCTGAATGTCATCAGGAACAATTTCAAGCCGGGAAGCAAGCAGGCGGCAAGGATAGATGCGATGCTGAAGGAGGAGAAACTTCTCATCTCCCCTCTGGCATACATCAGGGGACGCAGCCTCGGGAATGTGTTCTTCATCATCGACGAGGCTCAGAACCTCACGCCGCACGAGATCAAGACCATCATCACCCGTGCGGGAGAAAACACCAAGATGGTCTTCACAGGAGACCTGTTCCAGATTGACCAGCCTTATCTGGATATGTATTCCAGCGGTCTGACCCATCTGGGCGAGAAGATGGCCGGACAGGAACTGTTCGAGCACATAAATCTCAGAAAGGGAGAAAGGAGCGAACTGTCCGAGATTGCGAGCAAATTGTTATAAATATTTTATATTTTGATGATAATTTAGTATTTTCGCGCGATTTATGGAATAATTCATTAACTTAAAATATATCTATTTCTTTATGGGAGACAACAAAAAACGCGTTTATCGCTTCGGAGGCCGTTCGGCCGAGGGTGACGGTGCTATGAGGAACCTGCTCGGAGGCAAGGGGGCGAACCTTGCGGAGATGTGCAGACTTAACATTCCGGTTCCTGCCGGATTCACCATCACGACAGAGTGCTGTGCGGAATATTATGAACTCGGAGGAGGCTATACTGATGAACTCAGGGCTGAGGTCACAGAGGCATTGAAGGCCACTGAAGAGATAATGGGAATGAAATTCGGGGACAAGGAGAATCCTTTGCTTG
>JBJEJS010000240.1:0-2299 GCA_051878235.1 Candidatus Cryptobacteroides sp. | reverse complement strand
CGACAGGAGTGGCTTTCTCAAGGAACCCTGCAAACGGTGACAACAAGTTCTACGGTGAGTGGCTCATCAACGCCCAGGGCGAGGATGTGGTTGCCGGAATCCGTACCCCTAACCCTCTCAACGAGGCCACAAAGAACCCTCACAACCAGCACCTTGAGTCTCTCGAGACCGCAATGCCAGAGGTTTATAGGGAACTTGACGAAATCAGGCTCCACCTTGAGGACCACTTCAAGGATATGCAGGACATCGAGTTCACAATCCAGGACGGCAAACTCTGGATGCTCCAGTGCCGTATCGGAAAGAGGACAGGCATCGCAGCCCTGAATATGGCTATGGATATGCTTGAGGAGGGAATGATTGACGAGAAGACAGCCGTAATGCGCGTCTCCCCTTCACAGTTGGATGAGATCCTCCACCCTATCCTCGACCCTGCGTCAGAGAAGAAGGCGAAAGTTGTTGCGAACGGTCTTCCTGCTTCACCTGGCGGAGCGGTAGGAAAGGTTGTCTTCACTTCCGAGGCCGCTATGGAGGCAAACGCAAAAGGCATCAAGACCATCCTCGTCCGTGAGGAGACTTCTCCTGAGGATGTGGAGGGAATGCGTGCAGCCGCAGGTATCCTCACCCAGAGGGGCGGTATGACCTCACACGCCGCTCTCGTGGCACGCGGATGGGGCAAATGCTGCATCGTGGGCTGCGAGGCAATGCAGATTGACCTTGAGAACAAGACCGCCAAGTTCAAGACAAGCGGTGTGGAGATCAAGGAAGGCGATATGGTCAGCCTCAACGGAGCGAAGGGTCTCGTTTACAATACCGCCCTCGACACTATGGACGCTTCCGACAACCCTCGTTTCGTGAAGTTCATGGACATCGTGGACAAGTTCCGCAAGATGGGTGTGCGCACCAACGCCGACACTCCTGAGGATGCGGAGCGCGCCATCAGTTTCGGTGCGGAGGGGATTGGACTGTTCCGTATCGAGCATATGTTCTACGGCAAGAACTCCGAGACTCCTCTTGCAAAACTCCGCAAGATGATCCTTTCCAAGACAGACGACGAGCGCAAGGCCGCCCTCGCTGAACTTGAGCCATATATCAAAGGCGCGGTGAAAGGCACTATGAAGGTAATGGACAGCAAGCCTGTGACATTCCGCCTTCTCGACCCGCCTCTCCACGAGTTCGTGCCTCAGTCACACGACAAGAGGGAGGAACTTGCAAACGAACTCGGAATCTCAGAACTTGACATCGAGAAACGCGGAGAGTCCCTCCACGAGGTCAACCCTATGATGGGACACAGGGGCGTGCGTCTGCACATCACCTATCCGATGATTTCCGAGACCCAGTTCAGGGCAATCTTCACCGCAGCCGCAGAACTCAAGAAGGAAGGTCTGAACCCTATGCCTGAGATTATGGTCCCTGTGACCATCTCCGAGCGCGAACTCCGCTTCCAGAAGGCCATCTGCGAGAAAGTGAAGGCAGAAGTCGAGGCTCATTTCGGATTCCCTATTGAATACAAGTTCGGCACAATGATCGAGATTCCTCGCGCAGCCCTCACGGCAGACCGTATGGCACGCACGGCGGAATTCTTCTCATTCGGTACCAACGACCTCACCCAGATGACTTTCGGTTTCTCACGCGACGACATTGGAACATTTATGGGTGACTACCTCGGCAACAAGATCCTTGACGCCGATCCGTTCAAGACCCTCGACCAGAAGGCTGTCGGCAAACTCGTCAACTATGCTGTGACAGAAGGCCGCGCCACAAGGGAAAACCTGAAATGCGGTATCTGCGGAGAGCACGGCGGTGACCCTGCTTCCGTTGAGTTCTGCTACAAGATCGGCCTCAACTATGTTTCCTGCTCGCCTTTCCGCGTTCCAATCGCAAGACTGGCTGCGGCGCAGGCTGCCATCAAGGAAAACTAACATAGTCAAAGTCTAATTAAGGGAAGCGGTAAAGCCTTGTCGATTAAGGCTTTGCCGCTTTTCCTCATTTATGTCTTTCACGATGGTTGGAGCGGGTTGTTTAGAAACTGTTTAGAGTTATTTAGGGCACTATCTTGAATCGGGAAAACATAAGGAAAAAGAAAAAATATTAAAAAAGAGAAAAACTTTCATCGAAAAAAGAAAAATCTGCATCCAGGGAGTCCTCACTACTGTGTTTTCCATAATTTTGTATATACTTTTGGAGTTCATTCCTAAATTTATACTGATATGGAAAATGAACTCCACAAATCTAATGACCCTTACAAAAGTCACGACGGGAATCCGTACCGTATTCAATGCGGACAGTATGCCAACCTCAT
>JBJEJS010000239.1:0-2299 GCA_051878235.1 Candidatus Cryptobacteroides sp. | reverse complement strand
ATATGTTTTATATATTTGCAAAAAAATGAAATATGGATTGCGAAGTATTGTACAGAAACTCCCAGAGACTGATCATGCATCAGAGCCTTGACTTTAAGAGGGAGCTATATTACAAGATCAACTGGAACGCTCGTTTCATCGGCATCAAGGGTCCTAAAGGCGTCGGCAAATCCACCTTGCTCCTTCAGTACATCAAAGAACACCTGATGAATGAAAATGTCCTGTATGTCTCTTTGGATGATATGTGGTTTGCTACCAACTCAATTATGGACTTGGTAGAATACCATTATATCAATGGTGGCACACACCTGTTTCTGGATGAGATCCATAAATGCACTCATTGGCAGACATACATAAAAAACATATACGACAATTATCCGACGATGAGAGTCGTATTCACCGGAAGTTCGATGCTTCAGATTGAGAAGGGTGAAGGGGATTTGTCAAGAAGAGTCGCTATGTACACAATGCACGGGATGTCATTTCGTGAATATCTGAATTTTGAGGGCATTCTGGATCATCCTGTAATAACCTTGGATGATTTGCTCACAAAACACATTTCCATTGCATCGGATATCGTGGAGAAAATCAGAATCATACCTCATTTCAAAGACTACTGTAAGTATGGATATTATCCTTTCTACAAAGAAGACAGGGAAGGTTTTCATGCTCGCCTGAATGAAGTCTGTCGTCAGGTAATAGAAAGTGACATCCCTTCTGTAGAAAAAGTTGAATATGTAACTGTCCAGAAGTTGAAGAAGCTATTGATGATCATCGCATTGCAAGTGCCTTTTGTTCCTAAGATGGATGAACTTTATGCGCAACTTGAGACGAGCCGTGAGCAAGGACTTAAATTGCTGGAATTGCTTCAGCGGGGTGCGTTGCTGGGCCTTCTTAAAACAAAGGTCAAATCCGTGAAACAGATGGCGGCTCCGGAAAAGATGTTTCTGGACAATCCGAATCTGATGTATGCTTTCAACAGGAATCCGGAGATTGGCACTATACGTGAGGCATTCTTTTACAATCAGGTCAGCAGAGCAGCAGAAGTATATTATCCTAAAAATGGGGACTTTCAGATAAATGACAAGGTTCTCGTCGAAGTTGGTGGTACAGATAAATCCTTCAACCAAATCAAGGATTTGCCTGATAGCTATCTTGCAATTGACAATGTCGAATTTGGCAGAGGAAACAAGATTCCTTTATGGCTGTTTGGCTTTCTATATTAGTCAATATGTGAATACGGTCATGTCACAGGATGGAATATATGCCCGTGATTTGGCTGCTGCAAATATGGGATATGTCCTGCAATAATACGGCAGGAAAAAATCCTGCCGCAGAATTGCAGCGGAGCGTGTTTCCTTTGCGTTCAAACTGCTCTTGAGCAGGTGGGTATATCCGGTCCTTTGGAAGCGGAAGTCCTTCCCCAATGCACTGTGTTCCGTGTGAGCTTGAATGGAACTGCTGAAAGAACCTCAATCGGGCAACTCAAGGGAACACTATCTGAAACAATAGGCAGGCCTGTGAGAATCATACCGGAAGAATCTGAAGGCAATAAGGTGATGATCGAGGTACTGAACGATGAACCATCTGGTGTGCCCCTGCGAGCTGTACTCCAGTCTCCGCAGTTCCGAAGGTGCACTTCATCACTTCCGCTGGCTCTCGGACTCGGGACGGACTTCAAACCGGAAGTCCTTGACCTTGACGCGGTAGCGGATATCGTGATGACAGGAGATGAGAACGCAGAATTGTCAACGATGATGAACGTCTTCATTGCTTCACTCCTGTTTACAGTACCCCGCGATACCGTCAGGATGGTGCTTATGGACCTGAATGGAGATGGGCTTTCCCTATGGAAGGGAGTCAGCGGTGTCGAGTATGTAAATGGTGATAAGGAGGTATGCAATGTACTCAGGAATCTCACCAAGGAGCAGATGGAGAGAGACGGATCTGATTTCCGAAAGACGGTGGTGTTCATTTCCGGTCTTGAAGATGCGACAGACTTCGGTGAAGGTTATTCAGACCTCCTGAAACAGTTGCCCTTACAGGGCCGCCTCAGCAGATACCATTTCATTGTTTCGGGCACGTCTATAGACTGTACCTTTAATGAAGTACAGATGGGAAGAGATACCGTGAGGCTTTTCTTCCGTCAGGCCGTATCGGAGTGTCAGGATAGTATCGCCACTCTGCTCGGTACGGATGCTCTTTCCGGAAAAGGGGACTTCCTCTTGTGCAAGGATAGGAGGACCAAGCGCATTCAGGGACCGACGGTCACTCCGGAGGAGTGCGGGAAGATAGTGGA
>JBJEJS010000238.1:0-2301 GCA_051878235.1 Candidatus Cryptobacteroides sp. | reverse complement strand
GAGACCGAGTACCGCCACAGGATGCAGTGGGCAATCGGCATAACTCTCCACCCGGGCAAGTCGGTCATCGAGATCAGCGGAAGGCTTATGAACTCCACCTTCAACAACAACTCGATGCTCTACTGGTCGAATGTCTCCACGCTCGTGGACGAGAACTACCAGATATGCTTCCCGCAGAGCACCGAATTCGTGACCTTCCACTGCAAGAACTGGTTTGCGCACTGGCCTGTGACGCACGAGCCTTTCAACGATATGGACTTCTATGCCGACGGGGTCGATGCAAGCTGGTGGAAAAACCACTATATGAGCAACTCGATGTTCATCTATGACCAGAAGGCGGATTTCGTCGCGGGATACGACCACGGCAGGAACGCGGGGACGATGCTCACGGGCAACCACAACATCATAAAGGGCGGAAAGTTCTGGCTCTGGGGACCGAACAGCGAGTGGGACACCAGAATCCTGACTGACACAAGCGGACATTACTGCGAACTGATGGTGGGGGCCTACTCGGACAACCAGCCTGACTACAACTGGAACTTCCCTTACGAGACCAAGCAGTTCAGCCAGTACTGGTACGGAATCAGGGACATCGACGGGGTAAAGGCGGGAGACAGGCACGCCGCAATCAATATGGAACTCTCCCCTGACGGGGAACTCCTTGTCGGGGTGAACACCACGGAAAAGATGAAGGACCTCAAGGTGGAGGTCGTCAGGGACGGCGAGAGCGTGTTCGGCTCAGTCATATCCGAAATAGATCCCGCACATCCTTTCGTAAGAAGGATGAGGATTGACCCGTCAACCTGTGAGCCGCAGTTGACTATGACCCTCCTCGATGCCGACGGACGGCAGATGCTTTCATATACCCCTGTGGCAAAGGACCCTGACGCTCCCCTTCCTCCTATAGTGGAAAGGCCGAAAAAGCCACAGGACATAAGCAACACCGAGGAATGTTACCTTGTGGGATTACGCAACCTGCAGTTCCACAATCCGTTCATCAATCCGATGGACTATTTCGGGGAAGTCCTCAGGCGTGACCCGGGCGACACAAGGACCAACACCCTGATGGGAGTCCACTACCGCCTCCGGGGGGAATATGACAAGGCGGCATTCCACCTGCGCCGTGCCATCAGAAGGCAGACACACGACTACACCCGCCCGAAAGATGCCGAGGCGATGTACAATCTGGGGCTTGTGCTGAAGGAGATGGGACGGAAAGAAGATGCCTACGACACCCTGTACAGGGCCACCTGGAACTACACCTACAATTCGGGGGCGAACTTCCAACTAGCACAGATGTACAGCAAGGATGGAGATTACGGGATGGCGCTCGACCGTCTTGACGAGGCGATTGCCTACAACGGGAGGAACTATCACGCCCTAAATATGAAAGGGACAATCCTACGCAGGCTCGGAAGGAGGCAGGAGGCTGCCGTATGCTTTGCCAAGGTGCTCTCCGATGACCCTGTCAACGCCTACGCCCTGCACGAGACAGCCACGGCCGAGGCTTTCCGCAAATTTATGAGGGAGGAGCCTGAAAGTTACCTTGAACTGGCAATAAACTACTGGCACAACGGTTTCACGGACGAGGCGGTGAGCATTCTGAAGGACATCGACAGCCGTGTGGACTACCCGACGGTCAAGATGTATCTGGCATATCTCCAGGAGGGGACAATATCACCTCAGGAGAGCGAATCCCTGTACAGGCACGCCCTGGATGCGCCTGTGGGCTACTGCAACCCGTTCCGCCTTGAGACTGTCAAGGTGCTCGAAAAGGCGAAGGAGGTCTGCCCTGAATCCGAAAGGCCATATTACTATCTGGGCAACCTGCTCTACAACATCCAGCCCGACAACGCCATAAAGGAATGGGAGGAATGTGTGAGGATGAATCCTGAAGACGACCTGGCGTGGAGAAATCTCGGATGGGCCAACTGGCTGCACACCAAGGACTACGCCCTGTCCGTCAAATGCTATCTGAAAGCCATAGGGCTGAATCCGGACGCAGCCCTCTATCTTGAGGAATGTGACCAGGTGATGGAAGCCCTCGGCACACCTGTCTCCGAAAGATATGAACTTCTGAAAAGCCGCCATTCGACTGCCGTGAAACGCTATTATCCTCTTGCGCAGGAAGTCGTCACCGGCACATATATGGGAGATTATGACTATGTGCTGGAACTCCTCGACAAATGCTATTTCCCTACCCGTGAGGGTGTAGCCAATTTCCACGACATCTTTGTGGATGCCCTGCTGCTCGCAGGACGGGAGAAGGAGACGGCAGGGGACACCGGCGAGGCGATAGCT
>JBJEJS010000237.1:0-2315 GCA_051878235.1 Candidatus Cryptobacteroides sp. | reverse complement strand
ATCATAGACAGGGACACCCGAGTCCGACAAAATGGAACAGACGGCGGACTTCCCGCTGCCTATCCCCCCTGTGACCGCAAGCGTAATCATAGGCCGTTCACAATACATTCGGCAACCTGAGGCTCAACGGAACATCCGATTATCCCCGGAGGCAGGTCCGAGGTCCTTATGACGCACTTTCCTGTCCTGGAATTGACGAAATCCTCATAATCCACATAGAATTCCACCGCCCCGACTTCGTCAGGACCGTATGGGAAACGGCATTTGAATGTCGCGCTGACTGATGACGGATAGACTGTCATCTCCCTGCCTGCGGGAAGATTCCTCACCGTCACGGGCATCTGCCTGACCACTTCCACAAACCTGACGGCGGAGATGGAGTACCTCACCGCGTCCTCCGAGAATCTCACCTTCTTGATTTTGTCCAGTTTCAGGACCCCGTGCAGGTCAGAATCGATTTCCGACACCTTCAGAGGCTCGGTGAAGACAAAATCCATATTCTCAATCCTTTCAGGCTCGCCATAGACGGTAATCGAGTCAGGCTCAATGCGGATTCCGCCCAGCATTGCGTACTGCGGGGCGAACTCAAGTTCGTGGACCGCAACCACAGGCAGAGTGCGGTGGCTCTCGAAAGGGAAATGGAAAAAGAGGGTGTCCGTCACGAAATAGTCCAAAGTGACATTCTCCCCGAAAATGATATGGGCATATTCCTGAAGGTCATCCGAGGTCACATAGAAGACCTCGCCGGAAGGCTTCAGCGCACGCATCCTGCTGAAATTGACATCCACAGGAGACTTCTTCCCGAAAGTCTTGAGGCGCACTATGTCAAATCCCCTCAACCTGCACCTGGCGACCACAATGCTCCTGTCTATGGAGACATCCGTGTGGCCCTCTATACCGCAATGCGCAATGACAGGGACCTGGATGAAATCATTGTATTTCAGCGAGAGGTTGTGAATCAGCCAAATACTGAAAGCCAGCAGGAGAGACAGCAAAAATGCGGGCAAGTCCCTCCCACTGATATTCAACAGTCCGGCTATTTTCTTCAGGAATTTCTTCATAGCCTTCTCATATTCAACTTCTCCGAAGCGGCGCCCCGGCGGTCAGACTACTGCTGCTGTGCGTCAGAAAAATCCTTTACAACGGAATTCTTGTCAACCTTGATCTTGACATTGTTGTCAACTTCAAGAAGAAGGGTCTTGTCCTTTATCTCCACCACAGTACCGTATATGCCGCCTATCGTCACGACCTTGTCTCCCTTTGAGAGGCCGTCACGGAACTTCTGGAGTTCCTTCTGCTGCTTGCGCTGAGGGCGGATCATAAAGAACCACATTACGACAATGATGAGAATGAGCATCACCCACATTGTCCATCCGCCTCCCTGAGGCTGCTGGGCGGTCTGTGCCGCCTGCAAGAAAATCATATAATTCATATTCTCAAATATTTGATGTTTACCACTTTATACCGTCAGACCGTCTTGTCGACCTTGCCTTCGTTGACAAGGCGCATTATGACCTTGTCAAGAATGCCGTTCACAAATATACGGCTTTTCGGCGTACCATAGAACTTGGAAATCTCAACATATTCGTTGATAGTCACCTTCACAGGGATGGTCGGGAACTTCTCGGCCTCGGCTATCCCGCACACTATCAATGCCATATCCGTCCCGACAATCCTGTCCTTCTCCCAGTTGGCAAGGCACTCGGAAATCATTCCGACATACCTGTCATAGCCCGCGAATGAGTTCTGGAGAAGCTTGTGGACAAAAGCCTTGTCGCTTTCCACAGCCATCTGCCTTGCGGGATTTCCGGCAAGGGAAGCCTTCTTTATGTCGCTCAGGTACAGCGGAGGCATTGACCAGCGCTCTCCCTTGGCAAGCGCCTCAAGGCTCTTGCAGCAATATGTCAGGGCGTAGGCAAGGTCATCGTTCCAATAAAGGGACATATCCTCCAGGATAAGAGCAAGTTCCTCGTCATCCACAAACTCCTTCTCGAAAATCTTTATGAACAGGCGGCAGTCCTCGGCAAGGGATGAGCCTTCGGACTCCATATATTTTTTGAAATATTCCCGTCCGCAGACGGAATTATATATCTTTTTCAATATAAGGTCATATTGGTCCCACGAGAACTTCCTCTTTTCCAACGCCTTACAGAAATCAGGGTCCGATTCGAGCAATTTTGCGAGGGCATTGTCGGCAAACTTCATATTCGGGTTCCTCTCCTGCTCTGTAGGATTGAATTTCCTCCTTGCCGCCTCGATTCTTTCCCTTGCGACAGCCGTCAAAGGTGAGATCACCCCCATCATAAACACATACA
>JBJEJS010000236.1:0-2318 GCA_051878235.1 Candidatus Cryptobacteroides sp. | reverse complement strand
ATGCCGTAATAATCAGACCCTTTGTTGATGCCGCGAGTCGTCTGCATTGAGAATGTATATTTTTTATGGGTTTTTCTTCTTCCTAAAAGCACTTCTTTGAAACTCTCTCCATCCATTTTCTCGACAGGTTCTCCTCCGGCTATGTCAACGAAGGTCGGCAGGATGTCAACATATTCCACAATTGCATCGTTTTTTGAACCGGGCTTTATTTTTCCTGGCCAGCGTACGATACATCCGGAATGTACTCCTGCATCGTAGCAGGTCCATTTGGCGAATGGAAGGCTGTTCCCCTGTTCACTGAGGTAAACAACCATAGTGTTCTCCCTGACCTCCTGCCTGTCAATAATGTCAAGCAATGTTCCGAATTCATTGTCCATATAGTTGATCTCAGCAAGATATGCAGAGAACTCCTGTCGGGTCTCAGGTATGTCCACATATATTGGCGGCAATGACAGTTCCTCCTGTTTGAATTTCGAAGCATCTCCTTTGTTCCATGGGGTGTGAGGCTGGTTGGAGGCCACCAGGAGACAGAATGGCACATTTTCGTTCTTGCAATCTTCAATAAACTTGGAAATAGCATCGAAGTCCAAATCCCCGGATTTGTCTGAGGGCACAAAGAGATCGAAAGGGAACACTTTCTTTGGACTGATGTGTGACTTTCCTATCAATGCCACTTTGTAACCTAAAGGCTTCAATTGATGAACTATGCTTTTGGTATTAATGTCAACGAATGTGTGGTTCGGATAGGCCCCACTGCGAACAGGCCATATTCCGGTATAGAGATTATGCCTTGTCGGGGATGACATCGGAACAGCCTGGTAGGCTTTGGAGAACATCATTCCCTCTTTTGCAAAATTGTCTATGTTGGGAGTCATTGAATCCTTGCTTCCATAGCAGCCAAGATCGTAGTAAGAACAGTCATCTGCTATGAACAAAGCGAAATTGGGCTTCTCGGTGTTCTGTGCGACGGCATATTGGGCGCATCCTAAAACTGCCAATGTCAGTATATTCCGGTTCATTGATTGTTACAGCTGATATTAACGTTGATGTTTTCAAATGTTGCGGTTCATTTTCACTTTGTTCCAGGGAATGGTATGAGGACATTTGTCTTTTCTGCCCATTTGTCCCATTTTGCCGTGAGTTTTGCGAGAATCTTTTTGTGGTCTTCTGCAATGTTGTCACATTCTGTCCTGTCGTGGCCAATGTCATATAACTCCCAGACCTTTCCTTCCTGATCCCATACCGCTTTCCAGTCCTTCCATCTGACGGCCCTGTTTCCCTGATGTTCCCAGTACATATAGTCGTGTAAATATTTCTTTTTACCTTTTATCGCAGGCATAAAATCTTTCCCGACCATCGGTTGAATGGTATTTCCGTTAAACTCGGACGGATATTCTGCTCCAGCCGCTTTGAGGATTGTCGGCATAAAATCCGGAAGATATGCCGGAGTGGTACACCACTTACCGGCTTTGTCGCCGAGAACTGCCTTCCAAGATACAATCAGTGGAGTTGAGATTCCTCCTTCGTATGCCCGTTGCTTATATTTGCGGAATGGGGTGTTTGAAACCTGTGCCCAAGCCTTTCCGTATGACGGATGTCCGCTCACAGCAGGATTGTTTATGTCTTTTTGCTTTCCTCCTCCAAGTTCGTTGTGGGGTTCGGCACAGGCCCCGTTGTCTGACATAAAGAAAATCAGAGTGTTGTCAATCTTTCCGGTCTTTTTGAGGTATTCGGTGAGTTTTCCCACATTGTAATCCATCGCATACACCTGAGCGGCATATACAGCCATCCTGTATGCCGTGTTGTCCTTCTCTTTTTCAGTAAGTTCGTCCCACCTGCGGTTTTCCCATTCTGCAAATCCCGTGTTTTCATCTATTATGCCAAGCCTGACCATCTTGTCGTGACGGTCTTGTCTTATGTTGTCCCAACCTTTTTTGCGGTATGTGTCATAGAACTTAGCAATGTCTTCCTCTTTTGCCTGAAGCGGCCAGTGCGGTGCGTTATATGCAATATATAGAAAGAACGGCTTGTCATCCTTCTGTCCGTCAATGAAACTGATTGCATAGTCAGTGAATGCATCAGTTGTATAATACGGCGCATCTGGAGCAGGAAGTTTGGTGTTGTCCAGAGTCAGACCTCGTCCTCCTTCAGGACGGAGGTAACTGCACGCCCCGGCCAGGATACCGTAGAATCTGTCAAAGCCACGCTGTAAAGGCCATTTCTCTTCTCCGTGCATTCCGAGATGCCATTTCCCAGTCATATATGTATGATAACCGGATGCTTTCAATGCTTCGGCAATTGTGATGCAGTTCCTGTTC
>JBJEJS010000235.1:0-11701 GCA_051878235.1 Candidatus Cryptobacteroides sp. | reverse complement strand
TTCGTTACCACGAAAAGGTTGTCGGCATTGACGGACAGTTTGATGGAACTGATTTTCGCCTTCCTCAGGCGCGGGGTGTCGAACACATATCCCAAAGACAGGTTCTTGAGCCTCAGGAACGAGCCGTCCTCGACATAATAGGAGGAGACCCAGGTGTTCGTCTGGTTCAGAAGCCTCGAATAGACGTTTGAAGGGTTTTCAGGAGTCCAGTGGTTGTACCAGTATTCCTTGGTGAGGTTGTTGAACTGTGTGCCGCCTGAAAGACCGGACTCTGACCTCATACGGAATTCGTTCATTATGTCCCTGCCCACGACGGACTCAAAGAAGAACGACAGTTCGAATCCCTTGAAATTGAATGTGTTGCCCATTCCGATGGAGAAATCGGGATTGGAGTCGCTGATGACCTCCCTGTCCGCCGAAGTGATGTCGTTGTCGCCGTCAAGGTCCTTGTAGCGCCTGTCTCCCGGCATCACCGCAACGGAGTTTATGGTGGTCACCCCTTCCTTGAGGGTGTATTTGAAGGAATCGTAGTTCTCCGATGTGACAATCTCCGAAGGCTTCTCGAACACATTGCCCCACTTGTCCGTTGCGATGAAGTCGTCCAACTGGTAATTGCCGTCCCAGACATAGCCGTAGCCCACCCCTATCGGATAGCCGACCATTATCCTGGAGATGTCGTTTGACATCACCCCGTGCGAGATGTTGACGCTTGTGTAAGGGGTCCCTCCTATGTCCTTGACCTCATTGCGGGAGAGGTCGAATGTGATGTTCGTGGACCATTGGAATGACGGGCGGCTGATGTTGTGGGTGCTGAGGCTCACCTCGATACCCTTGTTGGTGACCCGTCCGAGATTCTGCCACTGCTGGGTGAAGCCCGACTGGGCGGAGACCGTCGCCAGATACAGCATATCCCTCGTGTCCTTGAAATATATGTCGGCGGAGAGGTCGATCCTGTTGCTGAAGAAACTCAGGTCCAGGCCGATGTCATACTGCCAGGTAGTCTCCCATTTGAGACGGGAGTTCGCGGAACTGGACATCGCCATTCCCATCACCTCGCTCCCGTTGATGGCGTAGTAGTTCGTTGACATAAGGGCAAGCGGCGCGTAATTGGCAATCCTGTCATTTCCTGAGGCACCCGCGCTCGCCCTGATCTTGAACTGGTCCATCCACACCGCATTCTCCATAAATGGCTCTTCCGAAAGCCTCCACGCGACGGAGACGGACGGGAAATACGCCCACCTGCTCCCGCTGACGAACTTGGAGGAGCCGTCCGCCCTGAAGTTCAGCCCGATGTAGTAACGCTTGGCATAATTGTAATTGACCCTCCCGAAGACGGACATCCTCGTGCTGGTCGCGTAATCCTCAATGACCTTCTCCTGCACGCCTCCTTTTCCGATGTCGAACACGCCTGTGGAAGCCTCAAGGAAGTCGTATGCCCCGTTGACGAGGCTCTCGGAATGGTACGCGCTCAACTCGCCTCCGAACATCGCGTCGAAATTGTGCCTGCCATTCCACGACTTGTTGTAGGTCAGGGTGGCGGAGGCGTTGTAGTTCCAGGTGTCAACCGACTTTATCCTCGCATAACCGTTCTTGGAATATCCCCAGACGGTGTTCTTCGTGTAGAACTCCATTCCCTTGGAGTTGGAGGCGGCCCCCGATGCCTGTGCCCTGAAAAGGAGGTCAGGGATGATCCTCCATTCGAGATAGGCGTTCCCAGAGATTTTGGAATATACGGTCTTCTTGTAGGTCTCCCCGCTCACGCAGTCGGTCAGGATGTAGCCGTTGGTGTTCTCCGCCGTGTCTGAGTCGGTGTAGAACTCAATCGGCCTTTTCAGGTATATCAACTGGATAAGCCCGCTGTAGCCCAGTTCGCCTCCTCCTGAGGAGACTGCACCGTTGGAGATGTTCCTTCCGTAGTTCACTCCCGCCCCGATCTTGACCTTGCTGCCAATTGAGTGGTCGAACTTGAGCCTTGCGGTGTAGCGGATGTAGTCGTTGTTCCGGATGAGGCCCTGCTGGTTCAGATAGCCCACACTTGCGACAAGTTGGGTCTTCTGGTTCGCTATCGCGTTGACCGACAGGTTGTAGTTCTGGGTGACCGCTGTCCTGTAAAGAAGTTTCTGCCAGTTGTAGTATTCGAATCCCGAGGCGTCCATCGGAGCGTCATCCTTCACGCCGTCGCCGTTCAGGTCAACACCGTAGCCTGTCCACCCGTAGTCCCGCCTGTTGAAACGGTAGTCCACATATTCCTGAGGGTCAAGCATATCTATATATTTCGGGACATTGGATACACCCACACTCATATCAAGGTTGACGATTGTCCTGTCTGTTCCCGTGACACCGCTCTTGGTGGTGATGATCACCACTCCGTTGGCTCCGCGCGCACCGTAGATGGCCGTCGCGGTCGCGTCCTTGAGGACCTCTATCGACTCTATGTCATTCGGATTCAGGAAAGACAGGGGGTCAAAGGTGCCCGTGCCAGTAGATGCCGTCGTTGCGACTTCGGACGAGGAGACATCCACCTGCATCCCGTCGATGACGAACAGAGGGGTCGTGCCGGCGTTGATGGAGTTGTTTCCACGGATCTTGATGTTGAAACCGGCCCCAGGCTCTCCCGACTGGGATGTGATGCTCAAGCCTGCGACCTGCCCCTGGAGGGCGTTGACCATACTGCTGCTTCCCGTGCGTGCAAGGTCCTCGGCCTTGACGGAACTCACCGAACTCGTGAGGTCCCTTTTGGAAAGCGAGCCGTAGCCTATCACGACGGCATCATCAATCACAAGCCTGTCTTCCGCCATCACCACATCAATTGTGCTCTGGCCCTCCACGAGGATGTCCTGGGAGACCATTCCGAAGAAAGTGAAATTCAGTTTCCTGCCGCTGATGCGTTTGATGGAGTACCTGCCGTCGGCATCCGTCACATCACCCACATTCGTTCCCCTGTAGGTGACGCCCACTCCGGCAAGCGGCTCCCCCGAGGAGTCCGTCACAACACCCCTTAGGACATCCTGCGCCGAGGCGCACAATGGGAGGAGCAGCAAGCACAGAAGCAGGCAGATTCTTGAATAGTCTTTCATATCACTCGAAACTTATTCCGCTGAAATATTTAACCGTGGAGAACACGCCGTCGGTCACCGCCATAACCTTGTGGGAGAGGTGGTCGAAATTGCTGAAGGTGACATTCGAAACGGTGTGGTCCCAGTCATATCCCTTGATTACGCATTTCCCCTTCAGGGGGCGTGCGGAAAGGACATGGACATTGGTCATCGTCACCCCGTCAATTTTCCCCGGGCTGTAGGTGAGAGGGGTCTCCCCGTCATCCTCATATCCGATGTTGTAATTGTGGCTCAGGCAGGAGAGATAAATCGCAAACTCCTGCACATCATCCATATAGACATTCTCGTAGGTCACATTCGAGATTGTTCCTGCACCTCCGTTGTGGATGCTGACCGCCCCTCTGCGCAGTTCGCTCGACGAGGTCCCCGAATGGATGGAATGTATGTTGGTGTAATGCACATTGGTGATGTCAATCATCGTCTCATAGCCTATCTCGAAGGTGTTTCCCGCGTCAACATTCCATCCGATGCAGTCCTCGTACCAGATTCCGTCCACCTCTCCTTTGAGTTTGAATTTCTGGGACTTGAGGCAGTAGCAGTCGTCGTGCCCCCTGAGGAAGCATTTCGAGATGTGGACATCCTTTCCGCCTATGATGTCCATCGAGTCGTTATTGGTCTTGACACCCTCGGAGGAATTGATTCCGAGGGAATGGACATTGGTTATCCAGGAATGATTGCAATTGGTGTATAGGGAAACCCATCCGCCTGAGTTGCAGATGTTTGTAATGTCCCTGACCGATGCGCCCTCACAGGAGTTGAGCGCGATGGAGAACGGCTGGTAGAAGTCCGAATGGCTTCTCGCGCAGTCGATTGTCCTGAGGAAGCCGCCACCCGAAATGTCCACGCCACGCACATCCTTCGCGAAAATCGTCCCGTCAACTATAGCCCCCGGCTCAAGGTAAACCGTCTTGCAGTCATCCGTGAGGGTGATTGCCCCCGCATTGTGGATTTTCCCTCCCTCGAAATAGAGGACTGAAGGGTCATCCTTGGAAGGGCGTTCCTTGTCAATCGGATTGACGAAAATCAGGAGCGGATTCTCCATCGAGCCGTTGAACTCCACGCAGACCCTGTCGTAGGCCTTCAGGTAAAGCACGAGTTTGTTGCCTACAATCTCCTTCTTGAAGTCCACGGCAAAAGGATGCACATCCGCGGAGTAGATTTTCGCCCCCTGAAGGTTGACCTCCACCCTGACATAGCCGTCGTCCGAAGCCCCGAACCAGCAGATATGGGGCTCATAGGTCGGGTAGATGAACGCAAACCTGTCGCCCGCCTTGACGGAATACAGTTCCGATTCCATCAGGGTCGGGTCGAATTCGTAATACTCTATTTCAGAGGCCGACGGCAGTTCCACGACCACAGGGTCCGTCGGGTCTGCCGGTTCCGTCTGTTCCTTTGAACTGCTTTCTGTGGAGCACGCGAGAAAGCACAGAAACAAGGGGTAAATATAAAGTCGTCTCATATTTTTTAAGGTATATGTTTCATTAAGTATATATTTCATTCAATCAACGGAATATGCGTCATTCCGGGAAAGATAAATGTCATTTCAGGCCATCGCAGCGCACTCCCTCGCACCACGCCGCCCCCGACATGACGGAGATTTTCATCTCCGATGCCTTGACGGGCGGGAACTCATATCTGCACCGTCCCGTCCCGACGGAAGACGAGAACACAGGAAGGAACTGCCCTCCCCCGTCCGTGACGGATATCTCAAATGAGGACCCGGCCTCGGTGTCCCCCCAAAGGATTTCCACAGAGGAGAGTTCAGCCCCGTCCTTCACGGAGAAAATCATATCCACCCCCTTTCGGCATCTGACAGGAAAGACTGTGGTCTCGAGAGTTCCAGCATCAGGGGCGGAGAGTCCCTCGGAAGTCCCGTCAGGATTTGTGACGACAAGGTCCGCGCAGAGCCTGTGGTCCTCGGATGAGGCCCCGATGATTATTTCAAACGCCCCTGGCTCGACCACGCTCCTGAAATCCCTGTCGAGGATGGCCAGGTCCTTGCGGGCATCAAGAAGCATCTCGACCCTGCGGCTCTCGCCCGGCTTCAGGCTGACCCTTTCAAATCCGCGCAGACGCATCTCATACACAGTTATCGAACTTAGCCTGTCCCTGACATAGAGTTGGACTATCTCATCCCCTTCCCTGTTTCCTGTGTTGGTGAGGGTGAAGGAGACCTTAACTGAGCCCTCAGGAGATATGACGCTGTCGGAGAGTTCAAGGTCGGAATAGCGGAATGTGGTGTAACTCAAACCGTAGCCGAACTCGTACAATGCCCCGTTGGCACGGCTTTGGTTGCCTGACAGCCCTGGGACTTTCCCGCCGTCAATCTGGGAGAAAGGCTTGTAAGGGAAGTTCAGCGGAATCTGCCCGACGGTCTTAGGGAAGGTTACGGTCAGTTTCCCGCCCGGGCTGAAGTCCCCGCAAAGAGCCTCGGCCACGGCCCTGCCCCCCTGTGAGCCGGGATACCAGGCCTCAAGTATCGCATCTGCATTCCTGTCTGCCCAGTTTATCGACAGCGGCCTGCCGTTGACAAGCACCACTATCATAGGCTTGCCTGTGGAACGGATTGCACGCAGAAGTTTCTCCTGATGTCCCGGAAGGTCGAGGCTTGAGCGGCTCTTGTTCTCCCCGCAGGTCCTCGTGCCGCCTCCGACGACGACTATCGAGACATCGCTCTTCATCGAGAGTTCCACAGCACGCCCCATCATACTGAATTCCTGAGGGGTCATCTCACACGGGACGAGTTCGGAGTCGGGCCAGTTCTCATCCACAAGTTCACAGCCTTTCTCGTAGCCCACTTCTATTTCAGGTCCGAGCCTGTCCCTGAGCCCCTGCAGGACTGAGGTGACCTCGACCCCGCAAGGTCCGTAATGTGTCAAGGCGAAAGATGTCTCGTCGGCGTTTGGCCCTATGACCGCAACCTTGCGCAGATTCTTCAGATTCAGAGGCAGGGTCTTCCCGTCCGTGGAGAACGGGGTGTCACTCGGGGCGTTCTTCAGCAAGACAAGGCTCTCACGCGATGCCCTGAGGGCGACCTGACGGTTCTGTTCCCCGTCCACGACCGCATCCGCCGCAGCATAGTCCCTCTGGTAAGGGTCGTCGAAAAGACCGAGGATGAACTTGACCCTGAGGATGTCCCTGACCCTGTCGTCGATGACTGACATAGGGACAGAGCCCTCCTCCACAAGTTCCCTCAAAGGCAGCACATAACTGTCAGGACTGCGGAATGTGCAGCGGACATTCAGTCCCGCAAGGACAGCCTGACGGACGGACTCCTTCATATTCCGGGAGACCCTGTGCTTTGAATGGAGATATTCGACCGCATCGGAATCGGAGACGACATATCCCCTGAATCCCAAATCGTTCCGCAGCCTTTCGGTCAGCCAGTAGGCGCTTCCCTGTATCGGCTGCCCGTCATAGTCATTATAGGAACTCATCACCCCGAGAAGGGAGGCACGCGAAATGACCTCCCGCCAAGGGTATATGTGGATGTTCTCGACCTCGTGCGGAGACATCTGCGGGTCAACCCTCGACATCCCCTCACGCGCACCCTTGTTGTTGGAATATGCGACGAAATGCTTTCCTGTCGCTGCGACCTTCCCGTCAACCTGGAGACCTTCCACCATACTCACCCCGAGTTCGGCGACAAGATAAGGGGATTCCCCATAGACCTCTTCGTAGCGTCCCCACCGCTGGTCCCGCCCCACATCAAGAATCGGGGCATATATGTTCGTATAGCCAAGCAGGCGTGCCTCCTGGCCCGTGACCCTGCCCACTTCCCTGACAAGTTCCCTGTCCCAAGTGTGGCCGATGCCGAGTTGGGGCGGGAAATTGGTGGCGACAAGGGACTCCACTCCCCTGATGCCCTCGTTGGTGAAGTCCACAGGGACACCAAGCCTTGTCTGCTCGACGAAAAACCTCTGGACCTGATTCATAGCCCAGGCGTGACGGGATGCGGGATAACAGTTGGGGTTGCCCCCGACAGGAAGTCCCCATCCGTAAAACCCGTTCAGGTGCTCGTCTATCGCCCCCATCCCGTCCTTCCAAAGCATATCTTTCCATTCGGGGGTCGGGAGGTCGTCCTGAAGGACACGACGATAGCCGTATAGGGTCACCATCTGGCAGGTCTTCTCCTCAAGGGTCATCTGCGAGAGAAGGTCCTCGACCCTGCTGTCGATGCCGGCCTCAGGGTCCTCATAGACATCCTTGACACCGTTCTTGTTGAAGTCGATCCAACCCTTGCGGTACATCCTGTCCTGCGGCAGGGTGAATTTTCTTACAGGCCCGCCACCTCCGGCGTCCCCGCTCCGGTCTCCGTCAGGGGTAAAGCCATAATCCGGCGCAATGAAAGCCCATTGCGCCAGAAAAGCAGCCAAAACAAATCTCAGGTAGGAAGTCATTGTCTTTCATCAGTCCTTTTGGACAAGCCGCAGCATCTCACTGCCCGCAAGCAGGAAGGCCCCTGGGCCATAGACCTCCGTCGAGTTCCATCCGGACTTGTTCGGTCCCGCCCCGATAGGCTGGACATGACCGAGCATACCGTCCTCGTGCACTCCTTCCACAAGACCTTCCCAACCTTTCTTCAAAGGTTTCCAGTAGGTCTTCCTGTCCAGGAGCCCGTTGCGGATGCCCCAGGCCAGACCGTAGCAGAAGAATGCAGAGCCGCTGTTCTCAGGGTCAGGATAGGATGCGGGATCGAGAAGGCTCGCGTGCCAATGCCCGTCCTTGTCCTGGCAGGCCACCACCGCCTCCGCCATCTCCTTGAAGACCTGCTCATAGTACGGTCTGGACGGATGGTCGGCAGGAAGTTCCTGGAGAATCAGCGGAATGCCGCCGAAGACCCAGCCGTTGCCCCTTGACCAGAACTGCTTTGCACCGTTCTTCTCCCTTTTCGGGATGCGGGAACAGTCGCGGTAGTACAGATGGTCATCCTTGTCATAGAGAGAGTCTGTGCACGCCTTGAACTCGTTGCCGAGATATTCCGCGAAGACATTCTCCCCCGTCACCTTGTAGAGCGAGGCATATACAGGAGGAGCCATAAACAGAGCGTCGCACCAGGACCATCTTTCGTCCTTCCCCACCTCGTCGGTCTTGAGCAGAGGGGCGGAGGAAGGATGTGACGCAATCCAGTAAGCCCTTTCAAGGACGGGCTGGAGCATCCTCCTGTCACCGTATTTCTCAAACATCTTCACATACATCTGTCCCACAGTGATGTCGTCGGCGTGATATGTCCTTGAGCCGAGCCCCCAACGGGTGCTCTTGCCGCATTTTGTCAAAAAGTCAAAGACACGCCCGTTGTCCGTCAGTTCCGCCCATTCGAACAGTCCCCTGAACAAGGCCCCGTTGGTCCAGTTGTAATTGTTGTGCTTACAGAGGTGATGGTTTGAGACCTGCCAGGACGCGACTGTGTCACACACCGTCCTGATGTCCGCAGCATCGGCTTTTCCTGAAAACGGACCTTTTGCGAAAGCCGGGGTCACAGCCCCGAGAAGGAATAGGATTAAAAGTGTCTTTTTCATATTGATATTTCTGATTTCATAATATTCTTATAGGAAGCCAGCCTTCAGGAGTGAGAGTGTCCGCACCGCTGAAAGTCATCCTCCTGTCCCCGTCGGAAACGACCGCGTCAATCAGGACGGAATCAAGGGAGACGCCCGGCAGGCAGGACAGGGGCAGGCATATCTCCGTCACGCATCCCTTGTCGGATTTCCCGTCGGAAGGGTTTCCGAGAACTGTGGTCACACAGTCCGCGCCCTTGATGTCGGCATCTTTCCAGTTTCCTGAATATGAACTGTATGAAGCCCCGTCCGCAATGGTGTATGAGACCCTGACGGCCCCGTCCAGAACGGATGCGCTGCCTGAAGTCAGATAGAGGGCAAAGCCGTCGGCCTTGTCAAGAGCCTTGTCGGAACGCTCCAGAAGGATATAAAGATTCTCTTTGTCGTGGGCGGCGCGGATGATTGCGGAGACATCCCCGTCCGCACTCCCGACATACAATGCGTGTCCTCCCTTCCATTCCTCTGATGAGCCGTCCGTGGAGACCTCAAGGGACGGAGCGTCTATCCTGTGGTTGAGGTAGAGGCGTCCCAACTGTATCGTGCCTTCCTGCGTGTCGTTCATCACCGCAAGGACCTCGTGGGAGGAAATCACCTCGGTGCTTCCCCAGCAGCCTTTCCCCGTGAAAGGCCTGAACCAGCCGTCATCCCAGGACTTCCCCCTGAATGTCCGTCCGTCACAAGTGCCTGTCTTTATGCTGAAAAGCCCGTTGATGTTGCAGGAAATCAGGGTCTCGCCAGAGAGGAACTGCCCCACATATCCGCCCCCTCCAAGAAAGAGGTTAGGCATCCTGTCCTGAGGCCCCTCCTCATCGTCGGCGAGGACCTTCCAGTCGTCCTTGCCGTACACCAGTCCCATCCTGTATGAACTTGTCCCCCCAGGGACATTCCCCTCCTCCAGCCTCGCCTCCATAAATCCGAGAAGGGTGTGGCCGTCGTTGAGCATCCTGATGCAAGGCATCTGGTCCGTGTAGATCCTCTTACCCTGGTTCAGGTATTTGTACTGTCTGATGACCCTCTCCCTCTGACCGGGTCCTGAAGGGCTCCAGGTCTGTCCCCTGTCGTCAGAGCGCACAAGGGAGGTCCCTGAATTCCTCAACAGGGGATCCGTGTCTGTGAAATAGCAATGAAGCCTGCCTGAGGGCAGTTCAAGGATGTAGGGCTCCCAGTTCGTTCCCTGATAGATCACCTGCTCCTCCGACCAGGTCTTTCCGTTGTCACGGGAGCGCCTTATGGATATTCCGTTGCACTCAGGATAATATTTGTAGCCCTTGTGCGCACGGAAGGAGGTGACCGCAATCACATCCCCGTCCGACAGGACGACGGCATCCGCCGAAGAATATCTCCTGACATCGGCACCGTCCGGAGTGGTGATATCCACCGGAGCGAATATCTTCTTAGGCACACTCCAGTTCTTCAGGTCCGAAGATGTGCAGCAATAGATGGTCGAGCCTATCTGCCCGTTCTGCCACATCAGGAGAAAGGAGCCGTCAGCGCATTTCTTGATTCTCGGATAGTATGGGTCCTCTATGCTCAGCACATTCCGCCCTAAGGAGCAGACGGACAGCGGCTCAAGCGTGCTCCTGAGTTCCCATCCCTTGTGGGAGCCGGTCTCCTCCTCGGCAAGGTTCACATCCTCCAGGCTGTGGAGGACGGTTTCGGCAGAAGAGGACCCGTCTTCAAAAGTGCCGTGCGCGCAGGCGGCGGCGAGGGAAAGAACCGTATATATACTATATATAGTATATTTCATATATGTCATATATCTTATTTTTACGAAAGACAAAATTAGGTCTCTCCATATCCAATTTATAGAACGAAAAAATCAATAATCGAACAATAATCGCTATGCCGCACAACAGGGTCTGCCATATCCCCTCATTTGGAAGAATTGTTCTATCAATGAAATATTGTTTCTACATTTAGTTTCATTTTCGGAATACATTTGCAATCGTGAAACCACAGACAAACGACAAAACGATATGAAACCAATGACATTTCTTCTGACCGCATCACTCCTCGTCCTGTCGGCAGGCTGCCAGAAAAGCGGCGGGCTCGACATCGGGGAATGGAAAATCTACAGGAATCCGGTTTACAGCGAGACAGTCACCGCAGACCCTACGATCGTCAGGGCTGAGGACGGGACTTTCTATGTCTATTCCACCGCGACTTCCGCCGACAAGATTCCAATCATCAAATCCACGGACCTTGTCAACTGGGAGTATGTCGGACAGGCATTCGAAAGCAAGCCTGACTTCATCCCGAACGCGGGTCTCTGGGCTCCCGATGTGAACATAATCAACGGAAAATATGTGATGTACTATGCCTTGAGCGGCTCTGAGGAAGGAGACTGGGACACAGGCATCGGAGTGGCGGCCGCCGAAAGCCCCACAGGACCGTTCACCGACTTCGGAAAGATTTTCACAGCAGATGAAATCGGGGTCTGCAACTCCATCGACCCGATGTACTACACCGAGGACGGAAGGAACTATATGATCTGGGGAAGTTTCGGCGGAGGCATTCATATCATAGAGATGAGCGAGGACGGTATGAGCGTCAAGGAGGGCGCGGAGAAGGTCCGTCTGACGGGAGACAACTATGAGGCGGCGTATGTCTATAAGAAGGACGGCTTCTATTATATGTTCGCTGTTCCGAGGGGGACCCTGCCGTCATCCTATCCGGACCCTAACGCTGCACAGCAGGCGGTGCCCAAGCAGTCCTTCCCGAAAAGGGTGACCACAAAGGCGTATGTGCAGCCGTCCTACAGGGTCGTGCTCGGCAAGTCAGAAAGCCTCACCGGGCCTTACCTGAACAGTTGGGGGCAGCCTATGCTCGAACACTACCACGACTACCTTATGGGTCCTGGGCCTGTCTTCGCAGGACCTGGGCACAATGCGAAGATAATCGTTGACGACGCGGGGACGGAATGGTTCATCTACCACGCCTACACCATCGCAAACGAGGACCTCGGAAGGATTCTGTTCATCGACCCTCTGTACTGGCAGGACGGATGGCCTCACATCAAGAACCAGT
>JBJEJS010000234.1:0-2321 GCA_051878235.1 Candidatus Cryptobacteroides sp. | reverse complement strand
GGGAATTGAGGAATGAGGAAAGTTCCTCCGTCTTGCGCCTGCTGCGGACATACACGATGCCCGTCCCCCGGACCGAATTGAGCACCGAGAGAAGTTTTCCGAGCTTGTCCTCGCATTTGCGGACGACATAAGATAAGTTCGGGCGCTCAAACCCGCTTTTCACAAGGTTTTCCTCCCTGAATCCGAGGTTAAGCATTATGTCCTTGGCCACCGCGGGGGTTGCAGTCGCCGTCAGGGCAATGACAGGAGCGTCCACGACCTCCCTGAGGCGGCTGATTCCGAGATAGTCAGGTCTGAAGTCATAACCCCACTGGGAGATGCAATGCGCCTCGTCCACAACGATATAACTCACATTCATCGCACTGACATACTGGCTGAACAGCCTTGTGGAAAGCCTCTCGGGAGACAGATACAGGAATTTGAAGTCGCCATAGACCGCGTTGTTCAGGGTCAGCTCGACTTCACGGCGGGACATCCCCGCGTGGACGGCAAGGGCCTTTATGCCTCTGGCCTCAAGATTCTGCACCTGGTCCTTCATCAGGGCAATCAACGGGGTGACCACCAACGCTATGCCCTCCTTCATCATTGCTGGGACCTGGAAACAGACAGACTTTCCGCCGCCTGTGGGAAGTATGGCAAGCACATCCCTGTCCTCCAGGGCGGCACCCACAATCTCCTCCTGACCGGGTCTGAACGAGTCATATCCCCAGTATTTTTTCAAAGTCTCTTTTGCCCTCTCTCTCATCTCACCTTGGCTTGTTTTTTGCAGATACGCCGCGCGGCTATCCGATAGGAGATGCAAAATTATAAATATTTCGGATTATAAAATTTGTGCAGTCGCAAAAATATTTTATTTTTGCACCGCCTTCCGGAATTAGGGCTGCAAAAAGATGAAAATTTTTGTAAACATTTAATAATTTTTGGTTTTATGAGCAAATTAGATTTGACCAAGTATGGAATTACAGGTGCCACTGAGGTTGTGTATAACCCTGATTATGACACCTTGTACAATGATGAGCTCAATCCTGAACTTACAGGATTCGACAAAGGCCAGCTCACCGAGCTTGGAGCCGTAAATGTTATGACAGGCGTTTACACGGGCCGTTCTCCTAAAGACAAATTCTTTGTGATGGACGAGACCAGCAAGGACACCGTATGGTGGACTTCCGAGGAGTACAAGAACGACAACAAGCCTGTCACCCCTGAGACTTGGAAAGCCCTCAAGGACCTGGCAGTCAAAGAACTCTCAAACAAGAAACTCTATGTTGTAGATACATTCTGCGGAGCAAACCCTGCAACCCGCCTCAAAGTCCGCTTCATCGTGGAGGTCGCTTGGCAGGCTCATTTCGTGAAGAATATGTTCATCCGTCCTACAGAGGAGGAACTTGCAGCATACGGCGAGCCTGACTTCGTTGTATTCAACGCCTCAAAGGCAAAAGTTGAGAACTACAAGGAACTAGGACTGAACTCAGAGACTGCCGTTGTCTTCAACCTCACCTCAAAGGAGCAGGTTATCATCAACACCTGGTACGGCGGCGAGATGAAGAAAGGAATGTTCTCAATTATGAACTACCTCAACCCGCTCCGTGGCATCGCTTCAATGCACTGCTCCGCAAACACCGACAAGGAGGGCAAGAGTTCAGCCATCTTCTTCGGACTTTCAGGAACAGGTAAGACCACCCTTTCAACTGACCCTAAACGCCTCCTCATCGGTGACGACGAGCACGGCTGGGACGACGAGGGAGTGTTCAACTACGAGGGCGGATGCTACGCCAAGGTCATCAACCTCGACAAGGAGAGCGAGCCTGACATCTACAACGCTATCAAGAAGGACGCGCTTCTCGAGAATGTGACTGTGGCAGAGGACGGCAAGATTGACTTCGCCGACAAGAGCGTGACCGAGAACACCCGCGTGTCATACCCTATCTACCACATCGACAACATCGTGAAGCCTGTGTCAAAGGGTCCTCACGCAAAACAGGTGATTTTCCTTTCAGCAGACGCATTCGGAGTTCTTCCTCCTGTCTCTATCCTCACTCCTGAGCAGACTCAGTACTACTTCCTCTCAGGATTCACCGCTAAACTCGCAGGAACAGAGCGCGGCATCACAGAGCCTACCCCTACATTCTCCGCCTGCTTCGGTGCAGCATTCCTTTCACTCCATCCTACCAAATACGGTGAGGAACTCGTGAAGAGGATGCAGGCAACAGGCGCAAAGGCGTACCTCGTGAACACAGGATGGAACGGGACCGGAAAGCGCATCTCAATCCGCGACACACGAGGCATCATCGACGCAATCCTTGACGGATCAATCGAGAAGG
>JBJEJS010000233.1:0-2328 GCA_051878235.1 Candidatus Cryptobacteroides sp. | reverse complement strand
TGCGTCCACTACATAGGTGCGTAGCCTGTCAGTGGCTTTTGACGCCTCCCCGGACAATTTTTCAAAGCAGGAGAAAGGGACTTGGCTGTCCTTTCTGCTGTGCATCAGCAGAGCCGGTCTTCCGTTTAGATTCCCGATTGCCTTCAACGGACTGTCCTTGAAAGCATTGACCCTGAATTTGAGACTCGCATACAATCGGGTGGGAAGTTTGGTCGGCCACGCTAAAGGACGGGAGATGATGTTTCCGATAAAGCCAGATATCACATCCTCTACTGATGAGTAGCCTGAAACACTGATCAAGGCATCGATGTCAGGATTCTCTCCAATGGAACGGATGGCGATGGCCCCTCCCATAGACAATCCCATCACAATTATCGGGATGTCATTATATGTGTTGGTGACATAGTCGCTTATGGACTTCACGTCAGCGGTCTCCTTATATGCCAGCGTGATGTTGTCGCCGTCGCTCAGTCCGTGACCTCGGACTTCAGGCATCAAAGTGACCAGGCCCATTTCATAGAAAAGCCTGGCGTGTCCATAGAAATATGTGACGGAGGGATTCTCAATACCTGTGAGGCAGATGACTGCCGCCTTTGGACTGCCTTCGGGCTTCAGTTCAAGGGTATGGATACGGTATCCGTCGGAAGTCTCCGTCCAAAGAGTGTCGGGGACAGGCAACCCGGCCTCTTCGGAGGTGAATACCCGGCTGTAGTTTACGTGCTTGCCGCTCAACATTTCAATGGCTATTATCGGGGTAATGACGACAGCCAGCAGATATATTGCGGCAATGCCTGTTATTGTATAAAGGAATATTTTCTTTGCTTTGGGACTCATAACCGTCATCTGTCTTACATAAATAAAAATCACGCTGTCACTTTGTTCTAATCGCCTTGGCGAGAATCTTCTCGAGTTCCTTTCGCGGCATCGTGCCGTCAAGGCTGATGAACACCACTTCCGAATCTTCTTCGGCAAGCATAACGAAGCCTTCGACAGTGTTTTCGCTTCCTGCTGTGTAGATCCTTACCGTCTCATCGTCCGATTTGACTTCCATCATAAGTTCATATTTCTTTGATCCCACGAATTTCTCCACATCCTCCAGAAGTGCGGTCCCGATACTCTTGTTTTCGGATTCAATGATATATAAACCATTGAGAGTCTGTATTATGCCTGAAAGGTTCACGTCGATGTCGTCGATTTCGAGGTCGGGCAGCGTTCCTATCATCCTGAACATCGCAGGCGAGATATAGACCGCGCTGACTCCTTTGCCGCCGGAGTATTTCTTGTATATGCTTTCACCGCTTTGAGCGAAGGTTGTAATGGTTGCGAGTACCGTAAATATGGCACATATAACTGATTTTTTCATATTTGCTTATTTTTATTTATGTCTTAATATTTCTGTTGTGTTGTCGAAAATTGTTTTGCCCTCCACGGCAAGGTTGAGGCCCGGTGACATCTTTTCGGATATATATGCGAATGTCCTTTCGACTTCGGCGTATGCCTGGGCAGGGTCGTCAAAAGTGTCGGCCGGATGATTCCCGCGCATAAGAAAGACTCCTGCCGCCGAGAGGGATGCCGCCACCGCCACGCCTGCCGCCACGGAGGCGAACGGAATCGGCTTGCGGACTTTTTTGCGCACGGATGAGGCTATGAGCAGGTCTTCTATCTCCCTGCCCAATTCTTCCGGCGCGTCGGGTGCCTGCGACAATGCGAGGCTTTCAAGTTCTTCGGCGGTCAATTTTTCTATTTCATCTGTCCTTTTCATATTCTTTCAATGTTTTGCGGGCTTTGGAGAGGAGGACCCTCAGCATTATGCCGTTTGTTCCTGTCTTTTCTTCAATCTCTTTGTAGTCAAGTCCTTCAACTGTCCTCAGAATCAGGACTTCACGTTGCCGTTCAGGGAGGGATTTCACGGCTCCGAGCACATTTGCAAGCCTTTCCTTTGCCAGAATCCTTTTTTCCTGGTACATACCGTCGTCCCTTTCAGGAATAATCTCCGGAATGGTCAGCCTGGACCTGCGCCTGATTGTGTCAATGCAAATGTTTTTCAGCAGGGTGATGCAGTATGCCTTCGGATTGGAGATGCCGCTCAGGGATGTGCGGCTCTTCCACAATTTAAGGTATAGGTCCTGGACTGCATCCTTCGCGTCAGATTCAGACTCAAGTATGTAGAAGGCCACCTTGTACAGGGTTTCCGCTAAAGGGAGGAATTTTTCTCTGAATGTCTCAGTTGCCATTTCCAAGAATATTACCGATAGCCGATGCCTTGTATTTGCCGTCAAAGCATATAAGTGCACATTCGGACGGGCTGTACATCACAATGTCGTTGAC
>JBJEJS010000232.1:0-11770 GCA_051878235.1 Candidatus Cryptobacteroides sp. | reverse complement strand
GGAGGTAATCGACCGATTCCCTGTCTATCTCCACCATCTTCAGGTCTATCTCCGGCCTTTGCAGCAGATAATTGGTCAGCACTCCCATTCCCGGTCCGATCTCCAGGGCAGGAGTCACATCCTGACCGGGCAGAGGGGTCTGGAGGGCATAGGCAATCTGTCTTGCTATCGACTGGTCAGTCAGGAAATGCTGACCCAAGGCTTTCTTTGCTCTTACTTCCATCATATACTATTTGTTTGCAAAGATATAACAATTAACAAAAATATTTATACCTTTGCAACACCCCAATCATCTCTGACGGTTGGTCTGACAGATTGAGGTAATGACATATAAGCGTTTACTTGACGCTTTGCTCTTGATGCTTAGAAACTTCGCAACTTTCAGGTGTAGTCAAGACAAAGCAACGGTAGATGTCTGGCGTATGCTTATTCCTTTACCCATCGGATGGGTTAAGTGGCATATCGGCGTGGACTTCTGCGTTGCTCGTTCTCTACTACACCGGGCAAGCGAAGGCCTCTAAGCGTGGAGCGAGCAGACAAGCAAAGCTCCACGCTTTTTGTATATCACCATAACCCGAGTTTAACTGTTTGTTAAACGATATTAATGTATAACTAAATTCAAATCTGATGAAAAAGGAAGAGTTGAAAACAAGAAGAGAATTCTTCAAGAAAGCGGCAACAACCGCCTTGCCAATCATTGGAGCAATCGTTCTTGCCGGCAATCCTGTTTTTGCGAAAGTTGCATCTTCTGATCCAATGGGTTGCAACAGCGGCTGTACTTGCACTTGTTCAGGAAGTTGCAAAGGAACATGCTCTGCGTGCTCTGCAGGATGTTCAAGGTCTTGTATGAGCGGATGTGCAAACACCTGCAGAAAGAGCAGTACAAGGTAGTAATCTTATGGGGCTGACTGTCATTACGACACAAAACAGTCAGCCTTCTTTTCATCTGAAGATATGCTAATTAAGGAAAACACTTTGGGATGGCAGGAGGGAGAGGCAAAAAGTATCACCTTCATTGTCACAAAAGACTGTCAGCTGGCCTGCAGATATTGTTATCTTGTCGGAAAGAACGAGAAGGAAAGAATGTCTTTCGATATGGCTAAAAAAGCCATAGACTACATTTTGGATCACGAGAAAGATTTCCCTGAGAAGTCAGTAATCTGGGATTTCATCGGAGGAGAACCGTTCCTTGAAGTGGAATTGATTGACAAAATATGTGATTATCTGAAACTTGAGATGTACAGAAGGAATCATCATTGGTTCAATTCGTACAGATTCAGTTTCTCGACCAACGGAATCAATTACCATACTGAGAAAGTCCAGAATTTCATTAAAAAAAATATGAAACATCTCAGCATCGGTATCACGATAGACGGGACAAGGGCCAAACACGATTTGAACCGTATATACAAAGGGAATGAAGAAAAAGGTTCCTACGATGATGTAGTAAGGAATATCCCATTGTGGCAAAAACAATTCCCGGGTACCGGGACAAAAGTTACAATCAGCAGTGCCGATATTCCGTTCATTTCGGAAAGTGTCCTGCATCTTTTCTCTTTAGGAATACACGAGGTCAATATTAACTGCGTTTTTGAGGACGTTTGGAAAGAAGGAGACGACAAGTTGTTTGAAGATCAGTTGACCACATTGGCTGACAGCATAATAGACAACGGATACTATAAAGACTATGCCTGTTCGTTCTTTTCGGAGCATATCGGGAAACCGTTGGATTTGAAATCTGATAACAGGAACTGGTGCGGTGCAGGAAGAATGCTTGCAGTGGATGCTTCAGGCAACTTTTATCCCTGTACACGTTTCGCTCAGTATTCACTCCGGAACAAGAAACCTATCATTATAGGGAATGTTTACGATGGCATCAACAACAACCTTCTGAGACCTTTTCTTGCACTGGACAGATTCTCGCAAAGTCCGCAGAAATGTCTTGATTGCGAGGTTGCACAAGGATGTGCGTGGTGTCAGGGAGAGAATTATGATTCAGCAGAAACCCCGACAATATATCAAAGGAGCACGGCAATCTGTAAAATGCACAAAGCGCGTGTGAGGGCTAACAATTATTTCTGGAACAAATTGTTTAACAAACTTGAAAGAGAAGGGGCTTATGATTAAATATCTCGTCGTTTTATTGGATGACACCAGCGTGTCATATTGTCAATACAATTCTCCATCAGGGACACGGAACCTTATCCCGCTGGATATCCTGCAAAAAGGTCTCATCTGGTCTTTCAAGGAAAACCTGTCCTTACAAATTGTGTATCCGGATTATACCCTTCCGGAAGAATATCAGTTGCTGCTCGACTCGGTAACACATACCAGTATATCATCTTCACCTGATGCAGATGTTTTTGTCATTGAAACATTACCGGTCGCAGTAAGCAAAAATCAAAATATTGTTCTCCGGATGTCTTTGGAAGACTTGATAAGGAATGAATCCGACATTGCCTCCCTATGTGTCAATGCAGACAAAGTCAATATTGTAATCACTGATATATGTTCATTTACAGACAAAGACCTCAATAAATATGCTTCTTTCCTGAGAAATCTGTCTGAATTGACTGCAAAATCTTATGTCGCCGGAGAAACCCCGAGAATCAACATACTGACTGACAGAATTTTCCTCACAAAGATGAATAATTGCAACGCCGGTTGGGAGAACATAACTTTGGCGCCAGACGGCAAATTCTATGTCTGCCCGGCATTTTATTTTGCCGGATTGAATGATATAGGCAACATCCGGACGGGACTGGAAATCAGAAATCCCGAATTATATCAGCTGAACCATTCGCCAATATGCAGGCATTGTGATGCTTTCCAATGCAGGAGATGCGTGTGGCTGAACATGAAATCAACAAATGAAGTCAATATTCCGGGACGCGGACAGTGCGTTGCTGCCCACTTGGAAAGGAATCAATCAGCATCCTTGTTGGCCGAATTGAAAAACAAAGGATTATGTCCTGATATTATTGATATTTCACACGTGGATTATCTTGATCCACTTGATAATCGTAACAACTGGTAAATCATATCAAAGATGAAAAGTAAAATTGTAGGGAATGTTACCCCGGAAGAACGTGACGAAATAAAGAATCTTTTCGAACGCCGTAACGGTCTGAATGAGTTGGCCAAGATACTGACCGCAGACAATGCAGAACTCTATGAAAAGTTGGTCAAAGACCTAGGTTCCACAAACACAAAATTCCAGGATTGGTGGAACAGGATGGGGAACAAGTACCAATGGGAGAGTGCCCCTGACGGGAATTGGGAAATAAATTTTGACACTTGTGAAATAACTTTGATAATATGACATTCTGTGTATTGCCTCTTATGATTGGCACGACTGAACTCATTGTATTGGCTGGTTGTGCCCTGTTGCTCTTCGGAGGGAAGAAATTGCCTGGACTGATGAAAAATCTCGGACGAGGGGTAAAAGAATTCAAGGACGGTGTTTCCGGAGCCCCGGATGATTTCAAAAAAGGGCTGGAGGAAAACCAATCCGATGACAACCCGGACAGCGAACAACAAAACGGACAACAAGAGAAAAAATGAAGAAACAAGACATTATTTGTGACCGCAGACAATTCTTTCGTAAGGCGGCTGCTGTAATATTACCCATAATCGCTCCGCTGTCTGCCATCGTGCCTGAAGTCATTGCAAAATCAAGAATAGTTACCGACTGCGGATTCGGGTGTGAGGGAAGTTGCTTTACCGGTTGCTCCGGAAGTTGTTATGCCTCCTGTGCAGGTTCCTGTGACAACTCTTGTGCAGGATCTGCCGATGCAGCGAGAAATTGCGATGGGTGCAATCATTCCTGCAAGACAACCTGTAAGGGGAAATGCAGGAACCAATGTACTGACACTTGTTACGAGACTTGCCGGGGACACTGCAAGAGTTGCAGCGGCACCTGCGAATCCACCTGTACAGGAGGATGCAGCGGATGTTCTTACAATTGCTTTGGAGGTTGTGATAAAGGTTGTACGGATGCCTGCAAAGGATCGTGTGGAGGGAATTGCACTCAAAGTTGCGTGGGATCCTGTAGCACTACCTGTTATTTCACCTGTTCTTTTATGAATATTATTTGATGGAAAACAACGGATTGATGACAACCGGGGAGCATCTTGAAGTGTTGAGAAAGATGTTTCTCCGAATATTGTTTGCGGTACTGGCAACTACAATCACTATTTTCCTTTTTAAAAATGATACTTTCAGAATAATCCTTGCTCCGAAAAATTCAGAATTCATATTTTACAGAGCAGCAGAGAAAATAGCAGGAGTTCTGGGTCTCAATCTCCATTTCAATGAATTTGACATTGAATTGATAAGCACCGAAATCTCATCACAGTTTATGCTTCATATCACAACATCGTTATATGTCGCCATCCTCCTTGTTTCGCCATATATTTTGATTGAATTGATATGTTTCATTTCTCCGGCATTATATCGACAAGAGAAAAAATATTCCATTCCGGTTGCCATAACTTCATATATTATGTTCGGAGTCGGGATTGTGCTGACATATTATGTATTGTTTCCTTTCGCTTTCCGTTTCCTTGGCACCTATCAAGTTGACGAATCAGTCCATAATACCATTACTTTGTCTTCATATATATCAACACTCATTTCTATGTCCTTGATAATGGGAGTCGTATTCCAGTTTCCCGTTCTGTCATTCATTCTCGGGAAAGCAGGCTTGTTGCGATACGAACATCTTGCGGGGCACAGGAAGCTGGCTCTAATGGTCATTATGACTGTATCGGCCGTTATTACACCTCCTGATCTTTTTACCCTCATAATGGTCTCATTGCCTCTATACGCCTTATATGAACTCAGCATTCTCATCCTGCACACAATGAGACGGCAAGATGAAATAAACCAATCTGACCTATAGAACTCTAATTTTCACGTATTTCCCAAAAATTGATTATTTTTGTGGGCTTAATTTGTGAAATATGTACAGGACTCATACTTGCGGACAACTCCGTATCGAAAATGCCGGTCAGGAAGTCACCCTTGCCGGCTGGGTGCAGAAATCGAGGAAACTCGGGGGAATGACTTTCATTGACTTGCGCGACCGCTACGGCATCACGCAACTTGTCATCGACGCATCGGCTCCGGCGGACCTGCTGGAAACCGCAGCCTCGGCAGGACGCGAATGGGTGATCCAAGTGACAGGCAAGGTCATCGAGCGCCAGAGCAAGAATCCGAAACTGCCTACGGGAGACATCGAGATAGCCGTCAGCGGAATCAAGGTCCTCAACAAGGCGATGACCCCTCCTTTCACCATCGAGGATGTCAGCGACGGAGGCGAGGAGCTCCGGGCCAGGTATCGCTATCTCGACCTGCGCAGAAACCCTCTCCAGAAGGCCCTCTTCCTGCGCCACAAGATTGCCCACGAGGTCCGCAACTATCTCGACTCACAGAACTTCCTTGAGATAGAGACACCGTACCTGATAAAGTCAACACCTGAGGGCGCACGCGATTTCGTGGTGCCTTCAAGGATGAATCCCGGACAGTTCTATGCCCTCCCGCAGTCTCCGCAGACTTTCAAGCAACTGCTTATGGTGGCAGGCTATGACCGCTATTTCCAGATTGTCCGCTGCTTCCGCGACGAGGACCTCCGTGCCGACCGGCAGCCTGAATTCACACAGATTGACTGCGAGATGTCATTTGTGGAGCAGGAGGATGTGCTCGGCACCTTCGAGGGGATGATGAGGACGCTTTTCAAGAATGTCCTCAATGTGGACATTCCTAATCCGATTCCGAGGATGAGTTGGTATGACGCAATGGATTTCTACGGAAGCGACAAGCCTGACATCCGCTTCGGAATGAAAATCAACGAGATAACCGACCTTGTCCAGGGACACGGATTCTCTGTGTTCGACAGCGTGGAATATGTCGGTGCCATCAATGTGGAGGGCGCCGCGTCCTACACCCGCAAGCAGATTGACGAACTGACTGAATGGGTCAAGAGGCCTCAGGTCGGAGCGAAAGGTCTTGTATATATCAAGGTGAACGAGGACGGCAGCATCAAGTCCTCTGTTGACAAATTCTACACTCCTGAGCAGTTGCAGGCAGTTGCCGGCCGTCTCGGAGCGGGAAAAGGGGATATGATGCTTGTGCTCTGCGGCCCTAAGAGGAAGACCCAGACGATGCTCGGAGTGCTCCGCATCGAGATGGGAGAGCGTCTCGGTCTGCGCGACCCGTTCAACTTCGCCCCTCTCTGGGTGGTGGACTTCCCGCTTCTTGAATGGGACGACGAGACTCAGAGATTCTACGCAATGCACCATCCGTTCACCGCACCGAAGCCTGAGCATCTGGAACTCTTCTACAGCGACAGGAAGGAGGACCTTGAGAAGGTATGCGCCAATGCCTACGACTTTGTCCTCAACGGGACGGAACTCGGAGGAGGCTCAATCCGAATCCACGAGGCTGAGGTCCAGCAGAGGATGTTCGAGGTCCTGGGAATCTCCAGGGAGGATGCCGAGTACAAGTTCGGCTTCATCATCAACGCCTTCAAGTTCGGCGCTCCGCCTCACGGAGGCCTTGCGTTCGGCTTTGACCGTGTCTGCGCCCTTTTCGGCGGACAGGAGACCATCCGTGACTACATCGCCTTCCCTAAGAACAACCAGGGCCGCGATGTGATGATAGACTCACCGTCCTACATCGACCAGGAGCAGATGGACGAGCTTTTCCTCAGCTCTACTGCCGAAAGGAAATAGGTTGACAGGTGACAAGAATTGTCACTTGCCCCAGTTCTCAAGACGGATGCCGTCCAGCCGCCGGATGTGCTTGATGTTTCCTGTGACAAGGGTGCATCCGTGGGCAATGGCTGAACATCCTATCAGGATGTCAAAATCCTCAAGAGGGGTACCACAGGAGACCAGCCTGGCCTTTTCCTTGGCATACAATTCCAAAGAGCCGCTGACAGGGACAATCTCCAACAAGGAGAGAAGCCTCCTCAGCGGCTCCTTTGTGACTTTCCTTCCCCGGCATTCCGCAAGGCTTTCCCCAAAAAGCAACTCCGCCTTGGTTATTTCAGAAATACAGCAGTTCTCCAGCCCACATTCCTCAATTCTCCCGGCTATGTCACTGCTGCCACGCAACCAGTGCACGCAGATATTGGTGTCAAGCATATATTTCATAGGGCAGCAAAAGTGTTTTTTGTCCTGAAACCGGCAATTTCATCGCTGTCAGGATAACCCTCATCCCAGATGCCGCAGAATTCATACGCCGTGACTCTCTTCTCGCCAGCCTTTTCAGTGAGTATTTTCCTGACATACTCCCTCAGCGTCATCCCGAGGTCCTTTGCCTTGACAACAAGGGCATCCGTAACGCTTTGAGGCAGATTGATTCCATAAATGACACTTCCCTCATCCCTCAGGAGCGACCTTTCAGAGCGGCCGTCATACCCGTCAACTTCATAACCTTTGACAACCACGTCCTCGGCCCCGGAAATGGGTTTTGAAAGCACCACGGACATTTCTGCAAGAAGATCCGTGGTGAAATTGTGGTTTCCGCCCAACCACTTGGTGACCTCACTCGGCTGTCTGTGCATCTTCATTGCAAACTCCTTCCTGCTCAATCCCACCTCCAGCATCGCCTCAGCAATCTCTTCGGCTATTCTCCTGCGCCTTGCCACTTTCTCTTTTTCTATCCTGTCCATATTTCAAATTATCGAACTCACAGCAAAGGTACATATATTTTACATATAACCAAATTTATCTATACATAAAATATATGCTGTTATATTATATGGACTATTCTTGACTCTTTCCGGGAAAGGTCAGGATAGTTTGTGGATGGCGAGGCCGCTGCGGAGTTTCGGCTCGAACCAGGTGGTCTTAGGCGGCATAATGTTTCCTGAGTCGGCTATGGCCGTCAACTGTTTCATTGAGACAGGATAGAGGGCGAATGCCACCGCCATCTCCCCGCTGTCAACCCTGCGGGCAAGTTCTCCGATGCCTCGGATGCCTCCGACGAAGTCAATGCGTTTGTCGGTGCGCAAATCCTTGATTCCCAGAAGTTTGTCCAGGACGAGGGTAGAGAGGACGGTCACATCGAGCACTCCTATGGGGTCGGTGTCGTCATAGCGGCCTTCCCTTGCCTTCAGGGAATACCATTGTCCGTCAAGGTACATTGAGAAAGTGTGCAGGGAAGCGGGCTTGAAGGCATCCCTGTCTCCTACTGCCACAGCCTCCTGCCTTTGGGATTCGGGACCTGTCAGGCTGACCTCGAAATCTTCCTCAAGGGCTTTGAGGAACTGCTGCGGGGTCTTTCCGTCAAGGTCTTTCACTACACGGTTGTAGTCTATTATCTTGAGTTGGCTCTCAGGGAAGGCGACCGCCATAAACCAGTTGTATTCCTCCTCACCTGTATGGGACGGATTGAGATTCTTCTTCTCTTCCCCAACACGGGCTGCCGCAGCGGTCCTGTGATGGCCGTCGGCCACATAGAAAGCCGGAATGCCGGCAAAGGTCCTTGTGATGGTGTCGGTCATCCTGTCGGATTCTATCACCCAGAAACTGTGTCCGAAGCCGTCAGGGGCTGTAAAGGAATATTCGGGAGCGCCTGAAGTGACCTCCGAGACAATCCTGTCGATGACATCGCTGTCGGGATAGGCGAAGAAGACAGGCTCTATGTTGGCGTCCTGTATTCTGACGTGGACCATCCTGTCGTCCTCCTTCTCTTTGCGGGTGAGTTCGTGCTTCTTGATTTTCCCCTCCGCATAGTCATCGGTGTGGGCGCAGAGGACGAGACCGTACTGGGTCCTGCCGTCCATAGTCTGGGCATAGACATAGTAATGCGGCTTGTCGTCCTGGACAAGCCAGCCTCTTGCCTGCCACTCGCGGAAATTCTCGACGGCCTTGCCGTATGCCTGTTCACTGTGCTCGTCGGCAAACGGGGTGAAGTCGATTTCCGGGCGGGTGATGTGCAGGAGGGACTTCTCTCCTGCCTCGGCTTTGGCTTCCTCGGAGTTCAGCACATCGTATGGGCGGGCTGCCACCTCTTCCACATATTCTTTTGGAGGTCTTACCGCAGCAAAAGGTTTTGTTCTTACCATATTTCAATTTTTTATTGTTATTCTTCTGCGTCGGGGACGACAAACCGAATCACTTGTTTACCTGGAAGCGGGTGCAGCCGTCGGTGAAGAAGGCGCAGATCTGGCGGGCGGCGGCAAGGGCGGCATTGACATTAGCCTCGGCCGTCTCCGCCCCCATCTTCTTCGGGGTCGCGAACACCCTTCTGCCGAACTTCTCCTCCAGTTCCTCCTGACAGACTGCGGCAATGTCAGTGACATATTTCAGGTCAGCCCTGTCCGAGAGCACCTTGACCAGTTCGGCCTCATTGATGACCTCCTTGCGGGCGGTGTTCACAAGGCATCCCCCCTTAGGCATCCTCGAAATGAGGTCGTAGCCGATTGACCCCGCGGTCTGCGGCGTGGCAGGGATATGCAGCGAGATGAAATCACACTCACTGTACATCTGCTCAAGGCTCTGCGCAGGGACAACCCCCTCGGCCTTCATAACTTCCGCATCCACAAACGGGTCGAATGCCATAACTTCCATCCCGAGTGCGGCAGCCTTGCGTGCCACAAGCCTCCCGACATTGCCATACGCCTGGATGCCGACCTTTTTCCCGCCGACTTCGCATCCCGTTCCGGGATTGAACTGGTTCCTTGACATATATATCATCATCGCAACCGCCAGTTCGGCGACCGCATTGGAATTCTGTCCCGGGGTGTTCATAGCCACAATTCCCCTTCGCGTGCACGCCTCAAGGTCAAGGTTGTCATATCCCGCACCTGCCCTGACGACAATCCTCAGCCTCGGTGCAGCCTCGACAACCTCCGCTGTGACCTTGTCTGAGCGGACTATCAGCGCATCCGCATCAGCGACAGCCTCAAGCAGCTGCGCCTTGTCAACATATTTCTCAAGCAGCGCCACCTCGTGTCCGGCAGCGGAAGCAATCTCCCTTATTCCCGCAACGGCGGCAGCGGCAAACGGCTTCTCAGTAGCAACCAATATTTTCATAATCACTTCTTCAGATTTTCAAATTCCTTCATACAGTCCACAAGGGCCTGGACACTTTCAACCGGGCAGGCATTGTAGATGGAAGCCCTGAAGCCCCCCACAGACCTGTGCCCTTTGATTCCGACCATCCCGCGCTCCTTTGCGAAGGCAAGGAACTCATCCTGAAGGGCCTCATAACCCTGAGCCATCACAAAGCAGACATTCATTATGGACCTGTCCTCCCTGGCTGCCGTGCCCACAAACAGGCTGTTGCGGTCAATCTCATCGTAAAGGAGGGCGGCTTTCTGGCGGTTGATCCTGTTGATGGCCTCCACACCACCGATTCCCTTGAGCCAGCGCAGAGTCTCCCTCATCACGAAAATCGGGAAGACCGGAGGGGTGTTGAACATTGACCCGCCCTCGATGTGGGTGCGGTAGTCCAGC
Organism: Candidatus Cryptobacteroides sp.; assembly: GCA_051878235.1. GTDB lineage: Bacteria > Bacteroidota > Bacteroidia > Bacteroidales > UBA932 > Cryptobacteroides. Next base: position 1,301 of record JBJEJS010000232.1, on the reverse strand, counting down.
ATCGTCGGGATGTACCTTGAGACCTTCCCGAGGGCATCCTTGCGCACAATCGCAAACGAAACCCCCGCAGGGCCCACATTCTTCTGCGCTCCGCCGTAAATCAGCGCGTACTTGCCCACATCCACAGGACGGCTCATTATGTCGGAGGACATATCCGCAATAAGAGGCACAGGACAGTCCATATCGTAAGGAATCTCCGTCCCGTAGATGGTGTTGTTGGTGGTGATGTGGAAATAGTCGAGGTCCGTCGGAATCTCATATCCCTTCGGGATGTAACTGTAGGTCCTGTCCGCAGACGATGCGAGCGCGTAAGCCTCCCCGAGCCCCTTCGCCTCCTTCAGGGCCTTCTTCGCCCAAACTCCGGTCTCCAGATATGCCGCCTTCCTCTCAAGGAAGTTCATCGCCACATAAAGGAACTCCATACTCGCACCTCCGCCGAGGAACAGGACCTCGTGAGTGTCAGGGATATTGAGCAGTTCCTTCCAGAGGGCGCGGCACTCGTCCATCACCTCCATCCATTCCTTTGACCTGTGTGAAACCTCTATGACCGCCATCCCGGTCCCGGCGAAGTCCTTCAGGGCGGCGATCGAATTCTCTATTGCCTGGTCCGGCAGTACGCACGGACCGGCGTTGAAATTATGCACTTTCTTCATAATGAATGAAATATGTTTTATATATGTATATATATTTTATATTATATATTTAGAAATATGGAATATATGTCAATATACCCCTTTTATGTCTGAGACTTTCTCGCAATAATGGCAGAGGAGCGAGATTTCGTCGCCCTTGCAGATGGTGGTGAACTTTGTGCGGATCGGCTGATGGTTGGTTATGCACTTGGGGTTCATACATTTGGCTATGCCCTCAACCTCAGCGGGCATCTGAAGTTTCCTTTTCTCGACCACATTGAAGTCACGGATGATGTTCACGGTCGCGTTGGGGGCGATCAGGGCAAGTTTGTTCAGTTCCTCGTCCTCGAAGAAGGTGTCGGAAATCTTGATGATGCCCTTTTTCCCGAGATGGCGGCTTGAGAGGTTGATTCCTATGGTGATCCTGTTCTCCGTGCCTTTCAGGTTGAGGATGTCAAGAGCCTTGAAGACCCTGTCCGCAGGAATGTGGTCCAGCACTGTCCCGTTTTCCAATGCGCTAACTATCAATTGTTTGTCACTATGTGTCATAATCTCAAGTTTCGCAAGTTTATTATTGTCTGTTATCGTGAGGTCTGTGCGTCTTGCGAAACTTCTTCCTACCGCACAGGTTTATATCCCCCTCCCGTCCCCCATTGTGGGGGAAGTGGC
>JBJEJS010000231.1:0-2329 GCA_051878235.1 Candidatus Cryptobacteroides sp. | reverse complement strand
CTTGACACACGGAACAATTTCGAGGAGGTTGTTCCTGAAGGGACCGCCCCGGAAGAAATCCCTCAAGTGCTGTCAGTAGGGAAATCATTCGGCTTCCATCGGGAACTCGCCGACGGGGAGATTCTTCTGACGGCCGACACCATCGTGATCTGCGGGGGCGAGGTGATGGGGAAACCACACAGCGCGGAGGATGCAGCCGCGATGCTGAGGAAACTTTCGGGAAAGGCGCACAAGGTGATCACGGCCGTGACCCTGAGGGACAGGAAAAGCCACCGCACCTTCAGCGACACCGCCACAGTGCATTTCGCGCATCTGACGGAAGATGAAATCACCTATTATATAAATAGGTACCATCCCTTCGACAAGGCCGGCGCATACGGCATACAGGAATGGATAGGCCACATCGGCATTGAAAGAATCGAAGGCTCGTTCTTTACCATTATGGGGCTGCCGATACATCTGGTTTACCGCAATATTGCCGATTTATGCCGATAATTTTTGATTTTCAGGGTAATTTTATTTCCTATATTTCTTATTTTTCGGGAAGAGGCATAAAAAATATATGAAAAAAGCACGGAATTTGATTGGTACTGTCCGCCAATATCGTTAAATTTGTGAGATTTAGATATTAACAATATAGATAAAATATTAAAAATCAATAAGATATGAACAAGTTGCAGGAACTGACCGACAAACTCTACAATGAAGGTCTGTCAAAGGGAAAACAGGAAGGGGAAGCCATTCTTGAAAACGCCAGAACAGAGGCTGGGGCAATCGTCGAAGCAGCCAGAAAGGAAGCCGAACAGATAATCGCCGCAGCCAGGAAGGAAGCCGAAGGGCTCAGGACTAAAGTGACAGGAGACCTCAAACTCGCCGCCGAACAGAGCATCGCCGCCACAAAGCAGGACATCGAGAATCTCATCGTGACAAAACTTGCCGGAGCGGATGTCAAGACTGCCCTCAGTTCGGCTGATTTTGTGAAGGAGGTTGTCCTTGCAGTGGCTAAGGGATTCAAGGACTCAGGGGCGGAAGAACTCGAAGTGGTCCTGCCTGAGAGCCTCAAGAAAGACCTGGAGCCTTTTGTGAAGAAGGAACTCGGCAAGATTCTCGGTGAAGGCGTGAGCGCATCATTCTCAAAGAAGGTCGGCGGAGGATTCAAAGTCTCCCCTAAGGGCGCGGGCTATTTCATCAGTTTCACAGACGAGACATTCAACGAACTCATTTCCGAATATCTCAGGCCTGCAACCAAGAAAATCCTTTTCGGGTAACAATTCGCAAAATCAATTCTGATGCACAATTACCATTATATAGTTGCGGGTCTTCCCGAACTGACATCCGGATGGAAATTCCAGGAAAAGACCGCCGACGATCTGATCGGCGAGATCCGTGAGCAGTGCGGAAAGGACGACCTCGCCCTGTTGGACATCCTTCAGGAGAGTTTTGTGCCGGACAACCTGACACAGGAATTCTATCAGAAGGCACTCGCGTCAGGAAACGCCTTCATAAGGGAATACTTCACATTTGACCTCAAGGTGCGCAACGCCAAGGTCAGGTATCTCAACAGGGAACTTTCCCGCCCCGCCGACAAGGATGTCATCGGCATAGGCACAGGCGAGGGCGACCAGGACGAGGAGGCAAGGATCGCCTCGGCGTTCAAGGGAGAGGACCTTCTGGCGAGGGAAAGGGCTGTGGATGACCTGTATTGGGAGAAAATCGACGCCCTGAGCCTGATGCACTGGTTCGATATGAATGTCATAATGGCATTCGTCCTCAAACTCCACATCATCGACAGATGGCACCTGCTCGACGAGCAGACCGGAAGGGAGATGTTCAAGAAACTGGTGGACAATTTAACGAAAACAAATAAAAATCTGAGTATATGAAAAGTACAGGAAAGGTGACGGGAATCGTCTCCAACCTTGTCACGGTCCTTGTCGACGGCCCTGTTTCGCAGAACGAGATCTGCCACATCGAATGTGAGGGCACAAACCTGATGGCGGAGGTCATCAAGGTGAACGGGAAACAGGCGGCCGTGCAGGTGTTCGAGAGCACCCGAGGCCTTAAAAACGGTGACAAAGTGACATTTGAGGACAGGATGCTCGAGGTTACGCTCGGTCCTGGTCTTCTTTCAAGTTGTTATGACGGTCTTCAGAACGACCTCACCACAATGACAGGGGTGTTCCTCAAAAGAGGAGAATATACGGACCCTCTGAACCACGAGAAACTGTGGGACTTCACTCCGACGGCAAAGGCAGGAGACAAGGTTGTCGCCGCAGACTGGCTCGGAGAGGTCAAGGAAGGCTGGCTGCCTCACAAGATAATGGTGCCG
>JBJEJS010000230.1:0-2330 GCA_051878235.1 Candidatus Cryptobacteroides sp. | reverse complement strand
GCTCGTACAGGGTGGTGTGCAGGCTGACCCCGTCACGCATCCTGACCATCTCCGTCCTCTTGGTGTAATGCTCTCTGAGCCATCCGTCGTCAGGACGGACTTCAGGAACAGGCTCCCCTTCCGAAGCGGAGGGACGGGCGGCGGCACATACGGCAGAAAAAGAAAAATGTGCATTGACGGTAAAGGCCAACACACAGCAAATAAGGCATTTGACGATATTTTTCATAGTGGTACTCCCGTGGGGAATCGAACCCCAACCGTCGGAACCGGAATCCGAAATTCTATCCATTAAACTACGGAAGCGTCTTGCACTTGAGGCACTCCTCTTGTACAATCTGGTGCAAATTTAATAAAATTTACTATTTTTGCCGCGCATTTCATAAAATAATTGAATTTATAAAGAATATTAATAAAGGTATATTTATGAAGAAAGCGTATGTTTTTCCCGGACAGGGATCACAGTTCCCAGGAATGGCAAAGGAACTGTATGACACAAATCCCATAGCCCGCGAAATGCTTGAAAGAGCGAATGAGATTCTTGGTTTCAGGATAACGGACATTATGTTTGAGGGCACTCCTGAGGACCTGAAGGCCACAAAGGTAACCCAGCCTGCGATTTTCCTACATTCAACAGTTCTTGCCAAATGCTATGACGGTTTCCGTCCTGATATGGTGGCAGGACACTCCCTCGGAGAGTTCTCCGCCCTTGCCGCCGCAGGGGCAATGGAGTTTGAGGATGCCCTCAGGCTGGTGAGCATCAGGGCCCAGGCAATGCAGAAGGCCTGCAACATCAAGCCTTCGACAATGGCTGCCATCATTGCCCTTCCGACAGAGAAGGTCGAGGAGATTTGCGCGCAGTGCAGCGGCATAGTAGTGCCAGCGAACTACAACTGCGACGGCCAGATTGTCATTTCAGGAGAGATTGAGGCTGTTGACGAGGCTTGCGCCAAATGCAAGGAGGCAGGAGCGAAAAGGGCTCTCGTGCTCCAGGTGGGCGGTGCCTTCCACTCCCCTCTTATGGAGCCTGCACGCCTTGAACTGGCTGAGGGCATCGAGAAGACATCCTTCAAGGCACCTGTATGCCCTGTCTATCAGAATGTCACGGCAGAGCCTTCAACCGACCCTAAGGTCATCAAGGCCAACCTGCTCGCCCAACTGACCTCGCCTGTAAGATGGACCCAGACCGTCAAGAGGATGATTGCCGACGGGGCGGACTATTTTATGGAAATCGGTCCAGGGACTGTCCTCCAGGGGCTGGCCAAGAAGATCGGAGGCGACGCGCTCACCATCGAGGGCATCACGACAATCTGATTTTAAGCATTGCGATTTTTGAAAATTCCTTTTTTCCAAAAGAATTCCAAAATTTCCTAAGCGGGATTCATAGGAATTAAGGAATTTTTGCCTAAATTTGCAAGGATTGTTGTACCGTGTCCGTTCACGGAAATCCAATCAATTAGATACCAGATAATTAAACTACATAAAATTTATCGATTATGGCAAACGAGAAAAAATTTATCACCTGTGACGGTAACTACGCGGCTGCCCATATCGCTTATCTTTTCAGCGAGCATGCTGCAATCTACCCTATCACCCCATCGTCAACGATGGCTGAATATGTTGACGAGTGGGCTGCCCAAGGCAAGAAGAACCTGTTTGGGGAGGTCGTGAAAGTTACCGAAATGCAGAGTGAGGGAGGAGCAGCCGGAGCAGTTCACGGTTCCCTTCAGGCCGGAGCCTTGACTACCACATTCACGGCATCACAGGGTCTCCTTCTTATGATTCCAAATATGTACAAGATTGCCGGAGAGATGCTTCCGTCCGTCTTCCACGTCTCAGCGCGCGCTCTCGCGTCACACGCCCTCTCCATCTTCGGAGACCATCAGGATGTGATGGCCTGCCGTCAGACAGGCTTCGCGATGCTCGCTTCCGCTTCCGTTCAGGAGGCTCTTGACATGGCTGCTGTGGCACATCTTTCCACAATCAAGTCAAGCATTCCTTTCATCCACTTCTTCGACGGTTTCCGCACATCACACGAAATCCAGAAGATCGAACTGATTGACGAGGACACACTCAGGGAAATGGTCAGCACCAAGTCCCTCGCCAAGTTCAGGAACAGGGCTCTTTCACCTGACGCTCCGGTCACAAGAGGAACTGCACAGAACAGTGACGTATATTTCCAGGCACGTGAGGCCTGCAACCAGTATTATGACGCAGTTCCTGACATCGTCGCAAGATATATGGGCGAGATCAGCGAGGCCACAGGACGCAACTACCGTCCTTTCGACTACTACGGTGCTCCTGATGCAGAGTGCGTCATCATCGCAATGGGC
>JBJEJS010000229.1:0-2331 GCA_051878235.1 Candidatus Cryptobacteroides sp. | reverse complement strand
TGCTCTATATCCAGCAGGACGATTTCATCGACGGGGATCCTGTGGATCTGGCGAACCTCACAAAGTCCTTTGCCCTGTATCCGGGCGAGACCGAGATGGAGGTCTCATACACGGTCAAACTCATCGGTGTCGTGATGGATTACGACCGCCCATACGAGATTGTGGTGGATGACCCTGTGGTTGACACCCTGAAGGTGACTATGACGGACGGGACGGTCAAGAAATACCGGCTTTATCCGGCTGAACCGTCCGAATATGAGATTATATCGCCTGTCCTCAAGGCAAATGAGACCTCCTCCTCCCTGGTTGTGAAACTGAAGAAGACCGCGAGGATGGACACGGACACGGTCAGGCTGTCCTTCCACCTTGTCCCTTGCGAGAATTTCGACCTCGGATATGAGGACCGCCTGAGAGGACGTGTGACATTCGGGAACTTCCCTGTGAAGCCGTCCTGGTGGACTCTCTACATCGAGACCGTTTATTTCGGGGCATATTCCGCCGAGAAGTACAAGGCTTTCTATGACTGCTTCCACATCACGGAACTTGACGAGGAGATTTCCGCGACTGAACTGCGTGAGATGGCGCTCACCCTCAAGGAGTACATCCGTGAGAACGGACTGACTGAGGCTGACGGCTCACCTATGGAACTCCCTATAATCTGATAAATGGAGATGTTTATGAAAAACAGATATATATCCTATGTTTTCCTGAGTCTGCTGTCCCTCTGCCTTGCAGGCTGTTATGCGGACAAGGGCAATTATGATTATGTGGACATCAACAAGGTGAATGTCTATCTGAGTTGCGGAGGCTCCTACACCATAACCATCGGGGAAACCATCAGCATCAAGGCTGAGATATCCTTCCCTGAGGGCAACGGCGACAGGGACCGTCTGGAGTTCCAGTGGTATCTCGGAAATTACCCCGACGATGCCGTGGAGGGATGGAACTCTCCGGAACTGGAGTGGACGCCTGATGAACTGATGTCGAAGAAGACCCTCCTTCTGGAAGTGCACGACCCTGTGACCGGCATCCGTTATTTTGCCGGGACACAGATAACGGTGCAGGCCATATACGATGCCTACGGGGTGCTTGTCCTCTCGGAGAAGGAAAACGGGAAGTCTATGCTCTCCTACATCAAATGGAAACCGGACAGTGTGGCAGATGTCGAGAACCTTGAGCCTTCCGCCTCGATGGAGAACGGACGGGATGCGAGGTTGATGAGGAGTTACACGGAGTACCCGGATGTGTTCTTTGCCGAGAACGGGACGGACCTTCCTGAGGGACCGGTCTCAATCCACGAACATTTCTGTGCCGACAAGACAAGTGTCGCCCAACTGCTGATCCTGACCAGGAACGGTGCTGTTGACATCAGCGGAAAGACTTTCAAGGTTGACCCGATAGGCTCTCTTGACAAGGTGTTCGCGGACGGGAAGTATCCTGATGGGATGGATTATGTCAAGGAGGCCCGTTTTATGACGAGGGTTGACCTTGTGACTGACCAGGACGGACACATATACACGCGAATCAGGAACACCAACCAGCTTTTCCATTCGGGCCGCTTCCTTACCAACAGGCTCCAGTACCTCGGCGAGGAGGAAGTTTCCGACGCGCATCTGTATATGCACCCGTACAGCATCAGCCCTAACGCCTGCATTGTCCACGACAACAATGCCAAGAGGCTGTTCTTCGTCTGCGACACGGGAGCGTCCGTCGAGTGGGACCTCCAGGAAGGCGATGTGGCCGCAGGTCACAGTTTCGCAATCAGCGATCCGACCAAACCGTCCTCACAGGACGGCACGGAGGCTATGTATGTCAAGGCTTCCGATTTGAGCGCGGCTGATGAAATCATTTCTGTGGGATATTCCGCAGGATGGCCTGTCAGGGAATACACCTCCACCTTCGTCCTGTTCAAGAGGGACGGGCGGTATTTCCTTGAGGAAATGTGGATAGCCCGCACCAACCTCGGAAGAGGCAATTTTGAATTCAATGTCACCAGGTCCAGGATAGAGGAGATAAAGGGCCTCCCTGGCGATCCTGTTGACCTGTACATATCCCCGTATGTCTATTATTATGCCAACCCGTACATTATGCTCGCCGTCGGGAACCAGGTGTATGTCTATGACCTTGAGAACAGGACGCTTCCTGCAAGCGCATATTTCACAGAGCCTCTCAGGGCGGACATCGTCTCCCTCAGCGGTGAGGACAGGTACTATCTCTGGTGGCTTGCCCTCGGGCTTTCCGACGGAAGTGTGGTTGTGGTGAACACACGCAACGCCCGTTACACCCGCAACAGGATGGTGCTGTATGACTCGAAGAAGCAGATGTACAACG
>JBJEJS010000228.1:0-2331 GCA_051878235.1 Candidatus Cryptobacteroides sp. | reverse complement strand
GAGTTCCCGACGGCGGCGATTGCCTCGCCTCCCGCCATCACATAACGCGAAGCCACACAGTCAGGCTCACGGAAGTCCCCGTTGTAGCAGGCATCGAAGATGGCAAGCCTGACATTCGGGGCTGTCTTCTGAATCTCGTCAAGGACTATTCCGGTGCGGAGGTCCTCAAGGGAATCCGCACGCATAACCTCAGGGTCGAAAGCATCGGACACCCAAGTGGAATCCACCCCGTAATGTTCAACGACATAGTCTTTTGCCTGCTTCCTGTCATCCCCGTACCTTATCCTTGTGCGGGCCGCACAGCGGGCGAGATACTTTCCTGTGGTGTAATATTCCTCAAGGTCCCAGGCGGGAGGAGTACCGGTAAGATACTGCCTTTCAGGCATTCCGTGTTCGTGGAAAAGCACGATGTCCAGGTCGTCACGCGATATTTCAGACAACATTATATCCTTCATATAAGGATACATATCATATATGTAGAATCTTATGTCTCCCGTAGTCTTTGCCGCGTCGGGGAACTGCTCCGAAAGGGTCACGGTCTCGTCTTTCCACGCTATCAGGCTGTTGGAGAATGAGCCGTGCCCCGTGTAGGATGTGATTCTGTCTGCCTTGCACGAATCAGGATGCTCGGCAAGCAGCCTCTTGTACCTCACCACCTTACGAAGGTAGCGGGACAATTCCTCATATTTGTCGCCATAAATTCCTGTAGGCCTTATCCGGCCGGAATAGATGTCGGAGGCGATGTGCTGGGGAGAGTCCGGGGAGAGGTTGTAATAAAAAAATTCCGTCTGCACGGTGTCCCTGCATACGAAATCAAATTTCAGGTCGAAATCATCGTAGAACCTGTCCGAAGGAACGGAGGAATCCCTCATCGGATATTTCTCGTTCATCTTGAATGCCGAAGTAAGGTGCTGTGCCCTCCTGATCATCGGCACGGGTATGTCCCCTATGAACACGGCACCCTCAAGTGAACCGTTCCTGTAATAATATCTAAGTGTGTCCCTGACCTGGTCCGGAGAGGTCCACTCGGCTGACAGTATCATAGCCTCAGGTCCCTCTGCGCAGACCGCGTCCGCGTATGCCCTGACATCGGCAGAGCATCTGGAGAGGCTGACGCTGTCTATGACTATGGCAAAGGTGTTCCTCTGCGCCGAAGCGGGGAGGAAAACAGTGCCGAGCAGAAGGGAGGCGAGACATTTCAAAGTTTTGCTCATAATGTGTTAGAAGATGATTCCGAAAGTGAAATTGCAGAGTGTCTTGTCATAGTCCTTTCCAAAAGGAAGCAGATAGTTTCCTGAAAGGCTCAGTTTGTAGTTGACCTTGCGGCGGTTGATTGTGCAGGTCACCTCCGCCCCGGTTTTGAGGAAATCCGAGGTGAGGATGGCGATGTCCCACCTGTAGAGGTTCTGGAGGTCGGCCTCGCCTTTTGTGCCTCCATACGAGAAGTCCCCGCCCAGGGATTTGGAATAGCCTGCGTCAAGAGCCACAAGCAGGGAAGCCTTGCGGAATTTCCCGTGCCAGGCCCCGCCGACTGATGCGGAAAGCGATGAGGCGGTGAAAGAAGAGAACGGAAGCAGATAGGAGTAGTCCCTTGAGACAAATCCTGCCTCCGCTCCGACCTTCCAGTCGTAGCCCCTGTCTTTAGAGGCCCCGAAAAGATGGTCGTATGAAAGTGCCGCCTCCATCAGGTTGAATGTGCTCATCACATTTTCAGCCAGCACCTCCCATCTCTGGTTGAATGCCTCCGTGTTAAGCTGCTGGACATACTCCATCCCGTCAGCCGAAGAATACAAGCCCTCAAGCCTGATCCTGTCCGAGAAATCCTTTCCGAAAAGAATCGTGAAGTCCCCGCTGACACGCATATCCTTTGTTGAGCCCATCCTTTTGATGAGTTTCGGATTGGCGGAAGCGTGCTCCTGCCTGATGTGGAAGTCTGCATTGAAAAGCAGTTCAATGTCTTTGCTGTAGGCATACTGAAGGCCTCCGCCATATTCGTATGCCCTGTAAATCCAGGTCTTCTGGCCTTCGTTTCCGCCGACCTTGCCTAAAAGATATTCTCCAAGACCGCTCGTTATGAAGACTTTTTGATCCTCATACTGATTGTTGAGTGACGGGACCGAGCGTTCGTGTCCATATTCAAAGAAGCCGTCAAGCCCCAGATGATGGTCCGAGGCGAAGCGGAATGCCACGGAAGGAGCCACATTGATGTGGTAATTGTAAGTCTCGCACCTCGGGTCGAGCTGCTTTGCTCCGACCCGGGTCAGATAATCAAGGGACAGTCCGAATGACATCAGGTCCCAGAGCACCGGGGACGCTCCTTTGAGGGACAGG
>JBJEJS010000227.1:0-2332 GCA_051878235.1 Candidatus Cryptobacteroides sp. | reverse complement strand
CTCGACAGCAAGGAGCCTGACTGGAGCAAGTTCCAGGACTTCCTGAAGGGCGAGGTGCGTTTCGCATCCCTCTACAAGATGTTCCCTGACAGGGCTGATGAACTTCTCCAGAAGACCGAGGAGTTTGCCAAGATCAGGCTCGAAACCTACAAGAGACTGGCGAACAAATAATTCGACACTGAGGACATTCTAATGTCATCTCGACCGGGCGCAGCGGGCGGAGAGATCTTCTGATGGTTCACATTGGAAAATATTTCTCCATTCGCTGCGCTCAGTTGAAATGACAAGGGAAAAATAAGGATTCTAAAAAATATGGTAATGAAAAGAATAATCACTGTCATAACATTGACATTGGCAATGGCAGCGGCATTAAGCGCACAGCCTAACACCAAACTGAGACCTGACAAGACAGTCCTCCTCTACGGGAACGAACTGATTGAGAACAACGACCCTGTCGTTGGAAAGACAGTCGAGGGGGCGGGCTTTGAGATGACAGAGCAGAACGGCCTTTCAGGACAGGAGACCCATAAGGCAAACGGGAACATCGGAAACATCAGCGTCAATGCCCGCTTCGACCTTTATTTCCCTAAGAAGCCCAACGGACAGATGGTGATTGTCTGCCCCGGCGGAGGTTACAGCATCGTGTCATCCTACAATGAGGGCGTGTATGTCGCCGACTGGATGCTCAGCAAGGGAATCACTGTGGCAATCGTGAAATACAGGCTTCCTAACGGACATTGGGAGGTACCGCTCACCGATGTCCAGAACACTTTCCGCTACTGCCGCTCACACGCCCAGGAATGGGGTGTCACACAGATCGGCGTGATGGGATTCTCCGCAGGCGGACATCTTGCCGCAAGTGCGACAAACCTTTTTGTCGATGACATCACCCGTCCTGATTTCTCAGTCCTCATATACCCTGTGATTTCCTTTGACCTTGCAATCACCCACCAGGGAACGAGGTTCAACCTCATCGGCAAGGACGAGTTCTGGAACGACCGCGACAAAAAGGTCGATGAGTACGAGCAGGCACAGAAGCGGCACGAGGAACTTATCGGGCATTATTCCCTTGAGAGCCAGGTGACCGACAAGACTCCTGTGACCTTCATCGCACACTGCACGGACGACAAGACCGTCCCGATCGAGAACACCATCAGATATTACAGGCAACTGGTTGACAAAGGCATCAGCGCGGAAGTGCACATCTTCCCTGCAGGCAAGCACGGCTGGGGATTCTCCGCAGACAGGTTTGTAGGCAAAGGCAAGGACAAACTTGGATATGCCCGCAGCGAGTTCGAGACCTCCCTTGAAAGGTGGCTCTCCTCCCTCCGCTGACAAGAAAAGATACTTCGTCATCCGGTCCGACAATTCATTTCAAGTCCGGAAATTTCTTTATTTCCTGCATCGGGAAATAAGAAACAGAACAACAAGCAACGCAACGAAACAAGAAGAAACAAAACATTCCTCATAATAACCTAATAATCAGCACATTCAATGAGCAACCACTGAAGTCCAATGTTCACCCGTGTTGCAATACATCTCCGATTGGGGGACAAAATAATTTGATTTTGTCCCCCTCCGTTTTTATTACTTTCGCAATGTTAACAAAAGAAAGTAATTATGGCATCTATCACATTAACCCTCTCCAGCGTCAGGAACAAGAAGACGAACAAGTCAGAAATACTCCTCCGCTACCGCAACACGCGAAAGATTGCACTCCGTGCCCACACCCACATCTACATCCTACCGGACTTCTTCTCAGAAGGCCAGAGAGTCGAATTCCGCACCCCGAACTACGCCAAGATACTCCGCGCAATGCAGAGCCAGCCCTCCGTCACCATCGAATCGCTGAGGGAACTCACCGGTATCAACAAATCCGCAGTCCAGCGCCTTCTGGGAAGCCTGAAAGAAAAAGGCTATATCGAAGCCAAGGACAATGCCGGAGGCGGGAGGGTGATAATTACTCCGTCGGTGTAAGGATTGATGCGAATTTGACGACAAATACTATATCCTTCTGCAACGCATTGAGGTATAAACTATTGCAAGTTGTCATCTGTCTTTTCAATGAATAATGGAATGTCATTTCGCAGGAAAAATCGAGAAAAATGTTAAATTTGTAATTCTAACCTTGTCTGAAAAGTAGATTTTTATGAATGTAGTATCGCTATTCGCAAACATTGGTATCGGAGAGGTCAACTACTCCTTCTTCAAGATAGAGCCGAAAGACATCGCCCTCTACTCCCAGAACGGGAAAGTCGGCACCATCCCATTCACCAAATACTTCCACGCCATCCTCGCCGGCAAAGCCTACAAGGAATCCGACGACTCAAAA